>CAZYXI010000042.1:0-7587 GCA_964651215.1 uncultured Candidatus Peribacteria bacterium | reverse complement strand
AGCTTTAGGGGAAATTCACCCTTCGCTCAAAGTGGCAAGATTCTATACTTCAATATAACAAAGTCAATACGATTTTTTTCTGCGAATAATTATACTTTTCACCCGAACATTTTAGATCTTCCCACGAAATCTCATCGCCGCTTCGATGCGTTCGAGCGCGCAGATAAATGCCGCTTGACGCAGCGTCACCGGCGGGCACTCACCGCTGGTGTCCTGCTCCGCCGCATGTTTGCAGCGCTTTTGTGCCGCAAGCACGCCAAGCAGGGCATTCTCCATGATCTCCTTCAAGCGGGTCTGGACTTCGTCTTTGCTCCAATAAAAATTGGCTTCGTTCTGAACGAGCTCAAAATAAGAGACGACGACACCGCCGGCATTGGCAAGGATGTCGGGGATCACATCGATCTTTTTGCTCGCGAGAATACGATCGGCATCGATGGTGGTCGGACCGTTCGCCAGCTCTACGATCAGCTTTGCCTTGATCGATTCGGCGTTGTCGTGGCGGACTTCATTCTCTTTCGCTGCGAGAAAGAGTACATCACACGGCATGGCAAGCAGGTCTTCGTTGCTTACTTTGAGCGCATCCTCATAATTTTGCACCAAACCGCTTTCGAGCTTGGTCTTTTTCGCCGTTATCACATCGATTCCCTTTTCATTGAAAATTCCCCCTTGTGAATCGGAGACACCCAAGACCGTGATCCCCTTCTCTTGCAAAAACTGCGCCACAAACGACCCGGCATTACCAAAACCTTGTACGATCGCCGTCTTGATCGGGGTTTTGGCGTGTTCGAGATATTTTTCGAAGACATACATGCCACCCTGCGCCGTAGCGGAATCGCGTCCGATCGAACCACCCACGGCGAGCGGTTTGCCGGTAACGACGCCAAGCGTGTTCTCGCCTTGCAATTGCGAAAATTCGTCCGCCGCCCACGCCATGATCTGAGCGTTCGTGTACATATCCGGTGCCGGAACGTCTTTTTTTGGTCCGATGATCGGAGCGATCGCTTTGATATAGCCGCGTGTCAAGCGTTCGAGCTCGGCTTGCGACAGCTCTTTTGCGGTTACCTTTACGCCGCCTTTGCCTCCACCGAGCGGAATGCCCACCACCGAACATTTGATCGTCATCCAGGCGGCAAGCGCTTTGACTTCGTCCAGATCGACCTCGTTCGCGTAGCGGATCCCACCCTTCGCCGGACCGCGAATGGTACTGTGTTGCACCCGATAGCCCTCAAAGACCCTGATTTTGCCATCGTCCATCCGCACCGGTACCGAGACCTGCAAAATCCGCTCGGGATGCTCCAAGATCTGTTTTGCGTCGTCGGTCAAACCCATCAGATTCGCTGCCTCCTCCATTTGTTGCAGCGTTTGTTGAAAGAGGGACATTCGGGTGAAAAGAAAGGAAAATTTTTTGCGCTAAAAATAGCAGATGCGGAACAAAAGGAAAGAGGAATAATTTGACTTTGTCAATATTTTATTGCGAAATATGTTCTCGGATGATTCTTCCCGCTCGAGCGGAATTCTCGACCGATAGGTTGGGAAGCGAGGCACGGACAAATCGTGTCCGGTCGTCTTTGGCGCGGTCTGCCGTCGAAAAAAACTTGTTCGCCGGCATCATGATCACGCCTTTTTCGGCGAGTTCGGTCAGGACTTGTTCGATCGGTTTTTGTGCGGTGAGTGGTCCTTCGTGTTTGCGCAGGTCAAAGGTTCCGTAGTAGCTGTTTTTTGGTGGCGGCAGACCCATCGCTGCGTAAAACGCTTCGACTTTTTTACGGACGTTTTGTACGTACTCCTTCCGCTCCTCTTTGCCCAGGATGATGTGACACAAGCCCAAGATCTGCGACGGTCCCGCAACGCCGGAAATGTGCTGAAAGACACCGATGGTACTTCCTCCGGAAGATTTGCAGAGAAAAAGAAACCAACGGAAATCACCATATTTTTCCACAAAGCCGGGGCATTCCGGTTCGATGATCTCTTCCGCGATAAAGCGGCGAGTCTCCGCCGGCATATAAAAATCACCAAAGCGGAGACCCGTCGCACGTTCGATCTTGGAAAGCGCGTTGAGACGGACCGTGCGCTTTTTGGCTTCCGGAAAGTGGATGATGCTTTTCTTCCGTTCGAAGAATTCGGCATAGACCTCATCGGAAAGGATGATGGCATTGTTTTGTTCGGCGATGGAGGTGATCTTTTGGAGGATATCTTCGGAAAAAGGGAATCCGGTCGGATTATTGGGGTCGATGATGATGATCGCTTTGATACGCTTGGGGTGACGTTGGGCGGCGAAAAAACTCTCTTCGTCCAACTCCCCGGTTTCGGGATCGATCGAGATATTGACGAGATCGAGTTGACGGTCTTCGATGAATTGCGTGTAGGGCGCATAGACGGGAGAGATCATCAGCACCGCGTCCCCTTTTTGCAAATATCCGATCCCCTCTTCACCGAGCCCTTTAAAAAACATGCCGACCCCCTGCGAAGCACCATTGAGCAACACGATGTCTTCAAAATTGACCGGAAAACCGAATTCTTCGCTCCGTTCGTCCGCGACCGCCATCCGCACGATCATCTCGCCCCACGAATTGGGATACCGTCCTCCGGATAAAATCGAAAACTTGAAAATATCGAAGATGATCTCTTGTTTCGATTTTGGCTGTCCCTGATCAGCGGCGATCCGCTCGAGTTCCGTCAAAAAATAATCGAGATCTTTGAGGAGTTCTTCTGCGATATCGGCTTGATACGAAGAGCGCGCGATGCGTTCGATCGAATCAAGTACACCGTCGATATCCGCCTGCGAACCGGAACCGAAGTGTGTCTGGTCTTGATTGTTGTTCAGATACGTATCGACCAGAAGCAAAAACGAAAAAAACCGGCGGCTGCGAGTGCCGGGCGCAAAGCCATAACCGGGCTCGCCCTGCGAAATATCGAGGATACCAAGTTCGCCATGTTTTTCGACCGCCTTGCGCCGAAGTGCGCGGAAGGCAAGAAACGGCATACTCGTATTGACATCCCATCCCCACTGATTATCAAGAAATTTCACGATTCTAAAAAACAGACAACATTTTGGCAAAAAAGCACCCACAGGTCAAAGCAAGTTCGAGCGGAATCCGACAAAATCCGGAATGTGATGCTCGGATTTCAAAAAAAGCCGCTCAGGGCGGCTTTTTCATTTGCTAAAATACAGATCTATTACTTGCCCGTCAGAACGGCAAGCTCGGCGAGACGCAAGGCATATCCCCATTCGTTGTCATACCAAGCGAGGATCTTGACGGTGTTGCCGATCGCAACGGTGGAATCGGCATCCACGATGGTACTGCGATCGTCACCGAGAAAATCACGCGAAACGAGCGCACGCTCCTCAAAACCGAGGATCCCTTTTAGTTCTCCTTGTGCAGCGGCTTTGAGCGCGGCGTTGACTTCTTCGGCGGTGGCTTCGCGCGACAAGGTGACCGTCAAATCGACGACCGAGACATCCGGCGTGGGAACGCGGATCGCAAGACCGTTCAGCTTGCCTTTGAGCTCGGGAATCACCAGTCCGACCGCTTTGGCGGCTCCCGTCGAGGTCGGCACCATCGAGGCGGTCGCGGCACGTGCACGGCGCAAATCACTGTGCGGAGCATCGAGAAGGCGTTGGTCTCCGGTAAAAGAGTGGATCGTCGTCATCAGTCCATTGATGATCCCGAATTTTTCATGGAGCACTTTGGCGACCGGAGCAAGTCCGTTCGTGGTACAACTCGCATTCGAAATGATCTTGTGTTTGGCGGGATCAAAGTCCTTTTCGTTGACGCCGATCACAAATGTCCCGTCGATCTCGCCTTTGGCGGGAGCGGAGATGATCACCCGCTTGGCACCGGCGGCAAGATGCTTGTCGCAACCTTCGCGCTTGCGAAAGATACCGGTACATTCCAAGACGGTCTCGACCCCGAGATCTTTCCAAGGAAGGACACTCGGATCCTTTTCGGCGAATGCTCTGATCTTTTTTCCATTGATGGTGATCGAATTTTCGTCATGTTCGACCGTGCCTTTGAAAGTGCCGAATGTCGAATCAAACTGAAAGAGATGCGCGAGAGTCGCGGTGTCGGTCAGGTCGTTGACGGCGACGATCTCGAGCGGAAGGTTCTTTTCGAAAATGGCACGTACAGCCATACGACCGATACGCCCGAATCCGTTGATCGCGATTTTTGTCATTGTGTATAGAAAAATGCTCTTTCATTATACACGCTCCCGGGTCGGATTGCGAGCTGATTTTGTTTCGTCATCATGTTTGTCTTTGTCAATCTCACCGCAATCTGACTCCCAAAATGTCTTGGGCAATAAATTTTACCTTCGCGGATATTTTCGATAGGCTGGGCGTATCGACGACTTTTTTCCTCGATCCATGCCAACCGACAATACCCTCTGGTACTTGAAGAATTTTAAGATCTTTGCCGATATCCCGCAGGACAAGATCGATGAAATCGCCGGAAACACTCACATGAAAGAGTATTCCAAGGGACACATCCTCTATTCGCCCAACGACGAGACCGACCAGATCTATGTCCTCAAGCAGGGCGAAGTCATCCTTTATCACGAGCGCGACGGCAAGATGGTCGTCTTCGATACCCTCGGACCGGGTTCGTTTTTTGGCGGGTTCAGCCTTCGCCCCGAAAAGATCAACCACTACGCCGAAGTCGCCGTCGGTTCCAAGATCTGCAATTTTCCGCAATCGATGATGCTGAAGCTCATCTCCAATTTTCCCGGCGCCATGCTGCAATTCTGGCAAGAAGTCAGTTCTCGCTTGGCGGAATACGAAGAACGTCTCCGCGATAGCGGCGCTCCCGCGGCGGATATTTTGCTGCACGAACTCGAACGTCTCAAAAAAACGCGTCAGAAGAGTTTTTTTGGATTTATGCAGCGTCCGCTTGTGATCACCCATGACGAACTCGCCAAGCGTACGGGGCTCAATCGTGTGACGGTAACACGCGAAATGAAATATTTGCGCGACGCCGGTCGCATCAAGGTCGATCCCAAAAGCGGAGCCATTGACGTCATCGAAGCAAAACCGATATAATGCCGATTGTACTTTCTCTCTTCATTTATGAAATCCATCTCCCTTTTCGGTCTGACGCTCAGCCTTGTCATCTTGGCGGCATGTACCCCGGTCGCCGACAGAGCCGATCCGACATCGACACCGACCCCGACCGTGGATGATAACGCGATCGAAAGCGAACTCGAAGCATCCTTCCCGGATGATATTCCGCCGCCACCACCTCCACCACCGCTCACTCCGGACAATATCGCCGGCTTCGAAGACCTTCCGCCCGAAATGCAAGAGAGTCTGCGCGAGGCGATCGAAGCTTCGCCTTCGCCCACTTCCGAGTCGGCTCCTACCGATA
This sequence comes from uncultured Candidatus Peribacteria bacterium, assembly GCA_964651215.1. GTDB lineage: Bacteria > Patescibacteriota > Gracilibacteria > CAIRYL01 > JBGSOV01. Next base: position 2,224 of record CAZYXI010000042.1, on the reverse strand, counting down.
CTGACGACGAGGATTCCTTCTCGAACAATGAAGATGACTCGCCCGTCGATGACGACGAAGAATCAGCTCCCATCGAAGATTGATCGGGTCTCCCGCTACGATTCCAAAAACCCCTTTGACCGCTTGGATCCAAAGGGGTTTTTTGTGTCGCCATTACTACCACCTTGTGTTTTTACGAATGGCTTTTTCATGAGACAATGTCGATCGAGTTACTCTTTTTGAAATCCATGGAACTCCTTGTCGTCTCGTTTTTTGCCGGCGTTCTTACCGTGCTGGCGCCTTGCGTCTTGCCGATCCTGCCGGTGATTTTGAGCGGTTCGCTCGGGACACGCAGTTTTTGGCGACCATTCACCATCACGTTTTCCCTTGCCGGTTCGATCATCCTCTTTACCTTGCTCCTCAAGTCTTCGACTCTTCTGATCCAAGTCCATCCCGATGTTTGGAAAAATATTTCCGGCGGGATCATTCTCTTTTTCGGAATCATCACCCTTCTGCCGGAGATCTGGGAACATATTTCGTTTCGACTCGGACTGGGTACCAAATCGCAAACCGCTCTCCAACATGCCGGGCAAAAGCAAGGCGTAGTGGGGAATATCTTACTCGGAGCGGCGCTCGGACCGGTGTTTGCCAGCTGTTCGCCGACATATTTCTTTATCATCGCCACCGTTTTGCCGGCGAGTTTTGCAACGGGGCTACTGAATCTGATCGCTTACGGGATCGGACTTGCCGTGATTTTGCTTGTGATCGCATTTTTTGGACAGCGCTTTGTCGCAAAGGCAAAATGGGCAGCCGATCCGCACGGACTGTTTCGCCGGATCCTTGGGATCATCCTTATCATCATCGGGATCGCGATCGTGACCGGTGTCGATAAAAAGATCGAAGCCTGGCTTGTCTCTGAAGGCTTTGGCAATACGCCGCTTGAAGATCGTCTCTTGGAGAATGCCAAAGAAGATGTAAAAATCGACTGATAATCTGGTGATGTGCAATTTTCAAATTCGGCTCCCGTTGGCGCTCATTTTTTTCGCAAAGAAATGAGGAATTTTTGTTGTTTTTTGCAATCCGAGATATTGTAAAAGCGATGTTTGACGCAAATTTTCGGCTACCGTTCGTACCCACATCCCGAATGCAAATTGCTTTTGCGGCGCGATCAGAGTTAAAGTCTAGAGAGTGAAACGGTAACTTTTCATTTTTCATTTGTAATTGTTGTGAACGTCCTTCTCCTCGATCCGGCGGATTTTGTCGGCGGCGCAGAACTCTTTACTCTCGACCTTCTCCCCGCTCTTTCGCGAACAAACACGATCACCTTGGTCACGAGTGGCAGATCCGCGCAGTATCTTAAGCGGATCCCATCGGAAGTGCGCGTCATCAAATATGGGTTGCCACGGCTCAGACCATTCCGTCCGTGTGCGTATCTCAAGGCAGTTTTCCATATTCGCAGACTCTGCAAACAAAAGAGGATCGAGCTCGTGCATTCCAATTCGGTCCGTGCCGGACTGGTCGCGGCGGCATGCGGCAAACCCTGGGTACATGTGGCGCACGACTTTACGCTTCCCAAAATCTTCGCCGGCGTCTTTCGAAGGGCAAAGGTCATCTGTACTTGTTCCGAAGCGGTCAAACAGGATCTCATCGACAAAGGGATCACTGCGGAAAATATCCGCGTGGTCCACAATGGAATCGATCTGAAGCACTCTCAAAGTCTGATCCCCCATCGACTCAAAGCCGACTCCCCCATCATCGCTATCGTCGGCAGACTCGATCCGTGGAAAGGACAAGACATCTTTCTTGCTGCCGCTCAGCGGATCCGCACCAAGATCCCCGCGGCGCGTTTTGTGATCTATGGCGAGGCATCTGCTCACGATCCGGCAACCGAGGCGTATGAAAAACTCCTCAAGGCTTCGGCACCCGACTTTGTGGAATTTGTCCCCTTTCGTCCGATGGATGAGATCTTGCAAACCATCGATCTGCTCGTGCACGCCAGTACCCAGCCGGAGCCGTTTGGCAGAGTCGTGCTCGAAGCGATGGCGGCGAATGTGCCGGTGGTCGCGGCATGGAGCGGCGGCGTACCGGAGATCTTGGGAGCAGACATGCGCGAGTTTGGTCACGAGCCGGGCAATGTGGAGGAGTTGGCGGAGAAGATCATTCGGCTCTTGGGCGATCCAGCTTTGCGAAATACGTTTGCAGAAAAAGCAAAAGCGAGGGTGGAGCGGTTTGCGATCGAGGATGT
>CAZYXI010000041.1:0-7732 GCA_964651215.1 uncultured Candidatus Peribacteria bacterium | reverse complement strand
TCCTCTACCACTCTACCGACAACGCCGGCAATATCGAAGCGGACCAAAGCGAGACCATCGTCATCGCGCTCGCACCGGCTCCTACCCCATCACCTGCCACAAAAACCTTAAAAGTTGCTGTAATGATGGCAGAAACGAGTGATTACCCCCACAATACCGCTATCCGAAGTGAGCGCCCTTGCAAATTACCCCAGACTCCTGAACGCCAATATAATGGTCGAGGCAAAGAATATCTTGAGGACTTGTTATTATGTGTAAAAGACTATTATCAAGAGAATTCTTACGGAGCTGTAGACTTGGATTTCGATGTTTTGCAACAACGAGATGCAATAGGAAATATTGTCAATGATGGATGGGTTGCTTTGCCGCACGAACTGTCTTTTTACAAAGAAACCTACGGAGATAAACAGAAACATCAGGAATTTGCACGAGACACGACAGAGAGATTCTCTTGGAATCAAAATCCAACAGGTACTCAATCGGTAAATAATTACGACATGGTGATTGTCGTGCACAGTTCGCCGTCATTGCAACAAGAAGAAGTGGGAGCATGGAAATGGCTACCAGGTGAATTAAAATTTCTTGCGACTTCAGCATTTCAATACCCCTATCTTGGAATACAGCAGGGGGCACTTGTGTCAATATTGAGTGATGATATGGGCACCTATGCGCATGAACTGGGGCATTTGCTTGGACACTTTTTTCGAGAGAATAATGAATTTGTCCCTGATTTGTATAATAAAGGTCTTGGGTGGTTTGAGTGGAAATGGGCGCTGATGGGTGCAGGAGATCAATCTGGAGTCGGAAAAGAGCCGACACACATGCTCGGTTTCACGAAAATAATGCTCGGATGGCTAGATGAAGATATTCAGCCGATATCAAAATCCGATACTTATACTATCAAGGCACTTCCGTTGATGCAATCTGGAGACAAGGTCTTGCGCTATAACTTGAGCGACACTGACGCAGAGAGTGCTCGCCACTATTATTTATTCGAAGTACGCAATGAACAGCTGGCGGCTAATGGGCATTCAACGTGGGATGCTGCTCTTCCGGATAACAAAGGACAATTACTGGCTTTACTTGTAAATAATAAACTTAGCGGTCTTAATGTAAACCTCAACACTCTACAGGTTGGTGATTCTGAACCTGTTACAGATTACGATTATGAGCTGACCTTCAGGGCACTAAGCGAAACAGCAGCTGATGAAAATTATTCAATGCAATTAGATGTCGAATCATATGACCCCACCCAAGAAGAATATGCAATGAAATCTGCAATTCTGTCAACATCCGATTCGATTATGTCTAAAGGAGTCTTACCCGAAACTTCTATTTATGCTCGTAGTGTTGAAATAACGGATACTGCTATGAGTCCAATAATTCGTTTTCTTCAGTCTATCACGAATGGCAAGATTAGTGAAAAAAATGGGAATGGATTATTTTTTCTAATCGGCGTTATTGCAAGTGTTTTGATATTTTTTGGATTTGCCATCTATCTAGCGACCAAGTTGTCGAAAGGATTAATACAAAAATCCTTCTATTTAGTTTTTTCATTGCTTTCATTGTGGCTAGTCTTAACCACATATTTTGCTTATAGAGGATCGGATGGTGAACTACCTACCACCATGGCGGCGCTTATACAACTTGTTTTCATTGCAATTGCGGCACTCTATTTCGCATTGATTTCAAAGAAAAAGTGGATTCGCGTAGCTTGTGTCTTAATATTTTTCTATTCTTGTTTTATGGTTGGCTATCATATCGTAAGCGAACCGTATAATGCCGATATTTTTAGCAAGAGTGCACAAGCAACAAAAATACACTCAACAAGTCCGAGTATAGATACAAATCTTATCCTCCCCGACACTGACCTCCACGCCATCACTCCCGACGGTCGCCATGTCGGCGTCAACTACGAGACTGGCGAATTCGAGAATGAGATCGAAGGGAGTATTGTCAGTGGTGATCTCTTCAACGACCACGAATGGATCCTTGTCCCAGAAAACGAAGAAGTGACCTACTATGTCTCTTCCCAAGATACCGCCGACTTCCTTGCCGCTAATCCGGATATCGCAGCTACCCTTACCGAAGAAGAGCAGACCGAGACCTACGAGATCTACGCCAAGAGTATCGACCCGGACATTGGTATCTTCCGCTCCGAGTCTCAGACCGTTTCTCTTCAACCCGGCGAGAAGGTGATCCAGACCGTTATCGGTGGTGAGTCACCGACCCTTTCCGAACCTGTCACTATCCCAGTCGGCGGAACACTCGACCTCACCCCTCCCACCACCACCCTCACTCTCACCGGCACCGAAGGTACCAACGGTTGGTATACAAGTGATGTTACTGTCACCCTCACTGCCACCGATAACGAAGGCGGATCCGGCATTGCCTCCACCGAATATTCCCTCGACAATGGTACTACTTGGACACCGTATGCCGAGCCGCTCGTCTTCGATGCAGAAGGCATCACCGAGCTCCAGTTCTTCGCTACCGATGCCTTCGGGAACGCCGAAGAGCCACAGTCTCTCAATATCAAGATCGACCATGCACCACCACCTGCTCCTCTCCGTCCCGGAATCGATGCTACCAATAGCAGCGTCACCCTCAACTGGTACCCTGTTACCGATGCCACCAGCGGCATCCAGCTCTACACCATCTTCCGCGACGGAATCGAGATCGGTACCACTCCTACACCCGAATTCACCGACACCGGCCTCAGTCGCTTCCGCTCCTACCGTTACACCGTTTCCGCCACCGACATTGCCGGGAACACCTCCGCTCCCTCCGCCCAAGTCACTGCTATTATCTTCAATGGCTATTCTCGCCCTGCCGAGGGACATGATGACGATGGCAGCGGTTCTGGAGACGGTATCGTTATTTCCGCCACCACTTCTTCCATCAATGGCGTCACTTCCGCTACGCTCACTTGGAGTGTCACCGGCTATACCAGTTGTACGGGGTCCGGCGGTTGGACAGGCAGCAAACCTCTCAGTGGCAGCCTCACCCTGAGCCCTGCTCCTACCGAAGTCACCACCTACACCCTCACCTGCAGTGATGGCACCGCTACCGCTACCGGCAGTACCACTGTCGGCGGCAGTTCCGGAGCTTCTTCCTCCGGCAGCTCAACAGGAAGCTCTGGATCAGGTGGTTGGGGCGGTTGGAGTTGGTAAAAACAAGCAAGGAGTTTTTCCGGCAATCGAACATCACTTCCACATTATCGACACAATCCAAACTCTGAAAAAAGCGCACTCAGCTGAGTGCGCCTTTTTATGTCGATTGCAAGAGCCGATCACTTTTTCTTCATCACAAGGGCTTCGGTCTTGCAGCGATTTGTGGCACAATGCCAAAGCTTTTTTGAAAAAAAATCGTCGTGGCGATTCTTCTGGCGGCAGGAAAAGGAACTCGCTTCGGCGAAGACAAATTGGCGTACAGGATCGGGACAAAACCGGTCTTGGAATATAGTCTTAAGCGACTGAGTGAGTCGCAATCGGTGGACAAGATCGTGATCGTCACATCGGCAAAAAGCGCCCCGCTTTGCCGCAAACTGACGAAGGATTTTTCCAAAGTCGTGAAGGTAGAGCCGGGTGGTGATTCGCGCTTCGCGAGTAGCACGATCGGCTTTGCGGCAGCGCAAGCACTCGGCGCCGATATCGTCTTGTGGCACAATGGGTGTAACCCGGGCGTCACCGTTGCAGAGATCGATGCGGTCATTGCCGCGACCAAAGCGCATGGCGCCGCCGGAGTCGCCCGTCAAGTGACTTCGACTTTGCGCCATCAACAAGGCGGTATCATCGATCGCAATGGGCTCTATGCGATGGAAACCCCGCAAGGGATCCGTACAGAGATCGTCGTCGCGGGACTGGACAAGATCGACGGCGAACCGACCGACGACTTGCAGATCGCCGAAGCAGCCGGCTACAAGCCCCAGCTCTTGCCCGCATCAACCTCGAATTACAAACTCACCACACCGGCAGATGCGGAATTTTTGGAAAACATCATGAAAGCAAGAACACAAACGCGCATCGGTCTCGGCAACGATTCGCATCGTTTTTCCCAAAATGGAACGCTGATCCTCGGCGGCATGGAGATACAAACCGCACCAAAGCTCGAAGGAAACTCCGATGGCGATGCCGTCCTCCACGCCCTTACGAATGCGTTTTCTTCCGCGCTTGGCGGACATTCACTTTCGACATTCAGTGACAAACTTTGCCAGCAAGGGATCAGCGATTCTGCAAAATATCTCGCAGTCGTTTTGCAAAAACTCACTGATCGCGGCGGCGGAATCCAAAATATCGCCATCAGCATCGAAGCCGCCAAACCGAAGCTCGAAGCGTTGTTACCGCAGATGAGCGCAACGATCGCCACAATCTGCAGCATATTGCCGGATCAAGTCGGTATCACCGTCACCTCCGGCGAAGGCTTGACCGCTGTTGGGAGAGGAGAAGGCATCGCCGTGACCGCGACTGTCTCAGTTTTGCTGCCGATCACGGAATAACAACATGCAAAGCACCACACTCACCGCTCCGGCAAAGATCAATCACTTTTTGCGGATCGGCGCAAAAATGCCCAACGGGCTCCATGCCATCGAATCTTGGATGCAAAAGATCTCGCTTGCCGACACGATCGAGGTCGAAATCACGTCAGCAAAAAATGCAGCGTGCGAATTACATCTGCATCCCGATGCGGATTTTGTTGTCCCGACCAAGGAAACGAATCTCATCCATCGCGCCATCGCGCTCTATTTTGCCGGAAAATCGACTCCACCTTTCCGCATCACACTTGATAAAAAAATCCCGATCGGAGCCGGGCTTGGCGGAGGGAGTAGCGATGCCGCCGCGATCCTGCGATTTTTGCAGACACATTTTCCCGACCCGCGACAAAATATTGTCGGACTTGCCGCCAATCTCGGTTCGGATGTGCCTTTTTTTGTCGAAGAAACAGCAGCCGCCCTTGTCTCGGGCACCGGCGAACGCCTTGCACCGCACTCCCCTCGCCCGGGCGTTGTCGTGCTTGTCAAGCCGCATGATCTAGCGATCGAAACGGCGTGGGCGTACCGCACCTTTGATGAAGATTCGCACAAAAAACAGCCCGAAATCAGCAACGATTTTGAGCCCTGCATCTTTGCGCAATTCCCAAAACTGGCGGAAATCAAGCGGAATCTGCTCGCATCTGGCGCGCAATCGGCATGCCTGAGCGGCAGCGGCGCGACGGTGTTTGGGATTTTTGAGGATGAAGAACTGGCACTTGCGGCACAAAAGCGGTTTGATGCCAAGACCTACTGGAGCTATTTGGGACACCTGCTCGTTTGATTTTGTGAGCGGAATCCGCTATACTACAATGAAAAAATCTCACAAAAAAACGCCGTATGCTGCAATATAAAATTCCGCAAAACGTAGAGGTCGAGGACAAGATCGTCGGTCCGCTCACCATGAAACAACTCGTCATCTGCGGCGTTGGCGGCGGCACGGCGTATGTGCTGTTTTTGATGCTCAGCAGAACATACTTTATCGAAATCTGGCTGCCTCCCGTCGGACTCGTCTCGATCATCACGCTCGCGGTCGCTTTTTTAGAAATCCGCGGTATCCGCTTTACCAAGTGGATCCTTCTCATGATCGAGGCGATGATGAATCCCAACAAACGCGTCTGGGACAAAGAAGAATCGACCATGCTCATCTATGCGGTGCCGACCGCCAAGCTGCAAGCGGAAGAAAAGAAGCAAGAGGAAAAAGAAAAGACTCTCGAAGAAGCGAAAATACAGGAAAAAGAGTTGATGCCACAGCTCGATGAACTGACAAAAGCGCTCCATTTTCCATCTCCGACAGAGCAAAAACCGGAATCCCCACAAAAAGCAGCAAGCAGCAGTTCGCCGATGGGTGACCCGAACACCACAAGCAATGATGCGCCGGTCCGCCCGACCATCGCCCGCAAACCGACCGCCTGATTTCCAAAAACACCATGCCTGAGGAACAAGAAGACAAAACCGTCAAACAACGCAAAAAAACCGGCACCGCCAGTTCGCAGCGTTTTCTCCCGATCGCCGAGATCCGGGATGGCACCGTTGTGCTCAAAAACGGCGGCGTCCGCCTTATCTTCAAGACGTCATCGGTGAATTTTAATTTGAAATCGGTCGATGAGCAGAATGCGCTCATCTATGCCTACCAAGGCTTTTTGAACACGCTCGAGTTTCCGGTGCAGATCCTTATCCGCTCGCGCAAGCTCGACATCGACTCGTATGTCGGATCACTGCAAGAGATCGCGCGCAAGCAAGACAGTCCGCTGATGAAACGGCAAACGGTAGAATATATCGAATACATCAAAAAGCTCGTGGAATACGCGGATATCATGGAAAAGAATTTTTTTGTGATCGTGCCGCACGATCCGTTGCGTGCGCAAAACCTCGGTACGATCCAAAAATTCAAACAATACATTTCGCCGCAAGACAGCTTGGCAAATATCCGCTTGCGACATCGCGAATTCGAAAAGCTGCGCAAAGTGCTTTCCGAACGCGGCAATATCGTCCGCGCCGGTCTGGAGGGTTGCGGTCTGCAAGTGTCCGAACTCGGGACGAATGAGATCGTCGAACTGTTTTATCAGATCTACAATCCCGAGATCTCTCGCCACCAAAAGCTGCATAATCTCTCCGGCGAGAATCTACTGCCGATGTAATGTTGTCAGCAAAATCTTTACAAACAAAAACGAAAGGAGGTTAATAAAATGTGTTTCTTTTGTGCACGATTTGCATAAAAAAGATCCGTACGCAAAAACGGCGACCGAAGACCATGAGAGCCAAAATGGTCATTTTTGAGGTGAAATAATATCTGAGAAAATCCGCATTTTTCTTTCTTTATTTCTTATGCCAAAAACACTCACGTGCGCTTGTGGAGCTGATTGTGTCGGTTGCTCGAGCTGTAAAAGCCCGAGTTGTGAATGTTTTTGCGATTTCGATTGCGAATCGGAATTCGATCCGATCCGCTTTGTGACGGTATTTGAGGACACAGTCGAGCGCTGACAAAAGACCGGTTTTGACCGACGGACGATCCACCACCAAGCAAGAAGTTTGGTTGACAAAAGCGCTGTACTAGAGAGAGAATAGCAAAAGTCAGCCACCTTAGCTCAGCTGGTAGAGCGCCCGCCTTGTAAGCGGATTGTCGTCGGTTCGAATCCGACAGGTGGCTCCATGATAAGTTGCTCGCCATAAGTTTTAAGGACTAAGAAAAACTTATAGCTTATTGCTTCCAACTTGCGACTTGAATGGGCGGATAGCCAAGCGGTCAACGGCGGCAGACTGTAAATCTGCTCTCTCTGAGTTCGGGGGTTCGAATCCCTCTCCGCCCACCATCCTTTAGTCACAAGCACACGCGGCGGCGGTGCTTTTTTTTGAAGTGGACAAAGATCCCACCAGGGTAAGATATGGAGGTCTTTTGAGCGGGGAGCCTCGCTCTCTTTCTCAAAGAGCGACAAGGAGTTCGTTTGCGAATGAATACATTCTGATCGCCACACGGGAAGACGGGAGGCTGAGGTTTTTTGCGCGGAGCTTCCCCCTCTTTTTCAAAGAGGGGGTGTAGGGGGAGTTCTAAAAATCATGTATGAATCATCCACATGAGGAAAAGTAGTATCGATAACCCCCTCTTACTCTCCCCCTTACCCTTAAGGGGGAGAAGCTCCGCGCCGTGAGCCCTTTTGTAATCGATGGAAATCCTTCCGCCGGAATCGGGCTCAGCCCCGTTCC
>CAZYXI010000040.1:0-7843 GCA_964651215.1 uncultured Candidatus Peribacteria bacterium | reverse complement strand
GCTCCTCACACACTCAAACACTGGCTGGAAGTTCTGGAGCACATCTACGTCGGATTTTTGGTGACCCCATATACAAAACGATTATCGAGGGCCATCCAAAAGCCTCCAAAATTCTATTTCTTTGATAATGCCGATGTCATCGGAGATGACGGTGCTCGATTTGAAAATCTGATCGCGACGCATTTGCTGAAGCGTATCCACTTTTTGGAGGACAAGACGGGACATCGCTACAAACTCCATTATGTTCGAGACAAAGAGGGGCGCGAAGTCGATTTTGTGATTGTAAAAGACGGAGCGATCGAAGAGCTGATAGAAGCGAAGTGGTCGAATGATGCCCTGTCGAGACCTTTGCAATATTTCACGGCAAAATTGCAACCATCGCGAGCTACTCAGATCGTCGCAAAACTTCCGCGAGGATATGATCGCAATAACATCCAAGTGCGGTCTGTACTCGAATATTTTTCCGGGTGGGAGTGGTGATGATCGTCAAATCAGTCTCGTTTCGACGTCACTCACTTGCTCCTTGTCCGTGACATTTCTTAAACTTTTTCCCACTTCCACACGGACACGGGTCGTTGCGACCGATTTCGGGATAGTCGTTTTTTGGCGGAGCTTCGGCGCGGATGCGCTGCGAGACGGTCGCGGTTGGAGTTCCGCCGGAAGTCGTCGTACTGCCGCTTTCGCGATGCGGACCGGCGCGTTCGACGGTGTCGCGTGCACTGAGTGCTTCGGCGATCTGCTCGGCATTCGTCATCATCTGGCGTGGGCGCTGACTTGGCATTTCATCGCCAAACTTGACCTCGATATTCATCTGCAAGAGCGTGCGGATCACGGTGCTTTGAATATTGCTGAGGAGCGCTTTGAATTTTTCAAAACCGAGTGATTGGTATTCGTGCAATGGATTTTTTTGCGCGTAGCCGGCAAGCGAAACTTGTTCGCGTAGGTGCGTCATCTCGTCGATATGTTCCATCCAAAACTGGTCGATCGTGCGCAAGGTGACCACGCGCTCGGCTTGATAAAAATATTTCGGATCGGCAAGCGATTGCTGTTTTTCGGTAAAGACCGATGTCAAAAATGCTTTCGCGCGTTCGATGATCCGATCTTCGGTTTCGAGTTTGTCGAATTCAGCCGCTTCCGGGGCGCCGTTTTTGTGGATCGCGGCGATACCGGCGGCAAAAGCGTCGAGATCGTATTGATGCGGTTCTCTGCCGCGGATATGGACGAGTGCCAAGGTTTCGACTTCGTCTTCGAGCCATTTGCTGACTTCTTCGTGGATGTCTTGTTCGCCAAGGATCTTGCGACGACGACGATAAATGATCTCGCGCTGTTTGTTCATCACGTCGTCGTATTGGACGACATGTTTTCGGATATCAAAATGATGTCCTTCCACCTTTTTTTGTGCGGATTCGATCGAATTGCTGATGAGCTTGTTTTCGATCGGCATATCATCGGGAATACGCAACGTATCCATCATGCGTTGCAAGCGCTCACTGCCAAAGAGGCGCATCAGCGAATCTTCGAGCGAAATAAAAAACTGTGTCTCGCCCGGATCGCCCTGACGTCCGGCGCGACCGCGCAGCTGATTGTCGATACGGCGTGATTCGTGGCGTTCGGAACCGATGATGCAAAGCCCGCCCAGATCCGCTACGCCTTCACCGAGTTTGATGTCCGTTCCGCGCCCCGCCATGTTCGTCGCGATCGTCACCGACCCCAGTTGTCCGGCTTGCGCAACGATCTCCGCTTCGCGAGCGTGGTTTTTGGCGTTCAAGACATCATGCGGGACACCTTCTCTTTTCAAGAGCTCCGACAACAATTCCGAGCGTTCGATCGAAATCGTGCCGATCAGCACCGGTTGTCCGGTGACGTGTTTTTCTTTTACTTTCGCCGCGATCGCCTGAAATTTGCCGCGCTCGTTCTTGTACACCTGATCGTTTAGGTCTTTACGCGTGATCTCGCGGTTGGTCGGGATTACGGCGACTTCGAGTCCGTAGATCCGCAAAAACTCTTCTTCTTCCGTCTTTGCCGTACCGGTCATACCGGCAAGCCGTTTGTACATGCGGAAATAATTCTGGAAGGTGATCGTCGCGAGCGTCTTGCTTTCGCGTTTGATCTCGACGCCTTCCTTCGCTTCGAGTGCCTGATGGAGTCCGTCCGAATAGCGACGCCCCGGCATCAGGCGTCCGGTAAACTCATCGACGATGATCACTTCACCGTCTTTGATGACATAATCGACATCTTTTTGAAAGACCGCTTGCGCTTTGAGGGCGGATTCGATGTGGTGGACTTCGGCAAAACCGGCATCGGTGTAGATGTTTTCGACACCCATCAGTTTTTCCATGTGCTTGATACCGTCTTCGGTCAAGACGGCGGTCTTCCTTTTTTCGTCGATGACATAGTCTTGGTCTTTGGTGAGTTGTTTGACGAGTTGCGCGTATTTGCCATATTTGGCGGTGGATTCTTCCGCCGGGGCGGAGATGATGAGCGGCGTGCGAGCTTCATCGATCAAGATCGAGTCCACCTCGTCCACGATCGCAAAATGCAGATCGCGTTGCACGATGTCGTTCGGTCTCGTCGCCATATTGTCGCGCAGGTAGTCAAAGCCATATTCGTTATTCGTGCCGTAGGTGATATCCGCCTGATACGCATCACGTCGATCGGTCGGACTGATGCCGTGGATCACGACGCCGACCGACAATCCCAAAAATTCGTACAACGGTCGCATCCAGTCGGCATCGCGTTTTGCCAGATAATCATTGACGGTCACGACATGGACGCCTTTGCCGGCGAGGGCTTCGAGATACGTCGGCAGCGAAGCGACGAGGGTTTTTCCCTCACCGGTCTTCATCTCGGCGATGCGTCCGCTGTGGAGCATGATGCCACCGAGCAGCTGGACATCGAACGGGATCATCACCCAGGTCTCTTCTTTGTTTCCGACCATAAATTTTTTGCCGACGAGGCGGCGGCAAGCATTTTTGACAACGGCAAACGCTTCGGGAAGCAGTTCGTCGGTAGTCGCACCGTTTTCAATACGCTCCTTGAATTCTTGAGTCTTTGCTTGCAGCTCTTCGTCGCTCAGACTTTGCAGCTGTTCCTCCAATGCGTTGATCTCGGCAACGGTCTTCCATTTGCTCTGAACGACCTTGGCGGTAGGGTCGCCCATGATTTTTTGCAGGTAGTTGGTAAAGCTCATGTTTTTCTTCAAATTTCGTCCGCACAATCCTACCAGTTTCGCGAGAAAAAAGCGAGCCGAGTAGTCTTCATTTTCCGTCGAAAAAGAGAAGAAGGGATTTGGACTTGCATTTGCGAAAAAATTACTTGAGGATATAGTACTAAAAACATTATTGTCTTATGAGCGTTTTAGAATCTCCATCATCGGAGCCCAAGAGAAAAACAGTACAAGAAAAGTTTGAAGATCAAAAAAGTGGTGTGTATGCAGTAATAATTACAAAAATTCGAGAGCAGATACTTGAGAAAAGTACTATCAATGATGTCGAATATTATGAAGGTCGCCTTGAGTATCTTCGTTCACTCTCTCCGAATGCCCGTGAAATCGCATTGCGCATGCCGGAGTTTCGAAAATTTTTATTTGAGGAGATTGATGCTGGCAGCTTGAAAGACCTTTCTTCTCTCAAACCTCATGACCATCAAAAGGGGAAGAATGAGGCGAATATTCTTCTTGATCTTGTAAATATATTACAAAAATATCACAACAAACCACATGGAGAAGGAGTTTCCGAATCAGCCCTGGATACGGCATTGCGCACGCAAAATCAGGTAAGCTATGGCTCTTCCGATGAAAACTTGATTCCAACTTGCAGCTTGCAGTCGATCGAAATCGCCGGACTCTTTCATGATTTTGACCATAGTGGTGAGATCGGCGGTGATGATTTTGAAAAGAATATTCGCCCGGCAATGAATGCCGCTTTTGTTTTCATGAAACAATATGGCTATTCTAAGCGGCAAATCCTCGAAGTGTTATGTATGATCTATGCCACAACCTCTTTTTCCGATATCGATCCACATACTTTGCAGGAGGCGATAATGGTTTTTGCCGATTTGACCGGTGGCATCCGTTCCGGTTGGGATGGCTTTCTAGAAGAGTGTTCTAGGGTCTACGCGGAGCTAGTTTCAAGACCGAAAAATTTTGAGGAATGGTACACAAGGACAAGAGGATTTTTGGATACCTATCTCCCGCAAAAATTGTCCGTCTGCAAACTGCGCGGTATTCCTGCAGATGTACTGCAAGAAGCGGAAAATGGCCGCAAATATTGCTTGGAACAACTTGATTTAATGAAAACTACAAAAAGTGAAGAGGAGAAAGAAACCTTCTTCCGCACCAAGAGTCAAAAACAATAGCTTCCGCTCGCTGCCTGATTCCACATTTACTCTTCGACTATTTTGTGGCAGACTCTTTTGTGAGCACTTTTCCCGAAACGAATCGTAACCACGGAAAGCAAGATGCTTGAGCGCTTCCAGGCAAAAATTCATCCTTGAGTGTTCGATTATCTCGCTTTCTCCAAGGCAATCGTCAAAAGGAAATGTGTCTCGCGCATTTCTTTCTTCATATTCCCATGAGTACTCAGCAGACATTCTCGTTCGATCTGGGCGGTAAAGAGCTGATCATCCACACCGGCAAACTCGCCCAGATGGCGAACGGCTCGGTGGTCGCCCAAATGGGTGGCACCAATGTTTTGGCGACCGCCGTGATGAGCGGCAAAGCACGCGAAGGCATCGACTTTTTGCCCTTGATGGTCAACTATCAAGAAAAATACTATGCTGCCGGAATGATCAAAAGCAGCCGCTTTCAAAAGCGCGAAACGCGTCCGGCGGATGACAAGATCCTCATGGGACGGGTGATCGATCGTCAGATCCGTCCGCTCTTCCCCAAGCACATCCGACACGATATCCAAGTAATGGCGACCACACTCAGTTACGATCGCGAACACGAGCACGACATGCTCGCCGGTATCGCCGCCAGTGCGGCACTGGCGATTTCGGACATCCCCTGGAACGGACCGACCGCCAATGTGCGCGTCGGTATGATCGATGGCGAATTCGTCCTCAATCCCACGCCCGAACAGCGCGAAGCATCGGTGTTGAATCTGGTCGTTGCCGCTGATGCGAACGAAGTGATCATGATCGAAGCTGGCGCAAAAGAAGTCAGCGAAGCCGATATGATGCGCGCGATCGAATTCGGCCGCGAATGGTCGGGCAAGATCGCCCTCTTTGTCAAATCGATCGCCGACAAGATCGGCAAGACCAAGATCGAGATTCCGGCTCCCGAAAAAGACACCGAACTCGAACAATTTGTCGCGGACAACTTTACCCAAGAGATGCAAGACTGCATCTACAACATGCCGGGCAAACTTGCACGCTTTGCGCGCAAAGCCGAGATCGCCGAAGAAGCGAAAAAACTCGTCATCGAGAAATTCGGTGAAGAGCGCGACTTGTCGCAATTTGGCGACGCTTTCAACGCTCTTTTTAGCAACATCATCCGCAAATCGATCCTGACCAAAGAAGAACGCATCGCCGGTCGCAAATTGACCGAGATCCGTCCGCTCACCTGCGAAGTCGCGGTATTGCCACGCGTGCATGGTTCCGGACTCTTTCAGCGCGGCGAGACCCAAGGACTTTCCGTCGCAACACTTGCCGCTCCCGGCAACGAGCTGATCCAAGAGGGGATCGAAGGCGAATCGAAAAAGCATTATCTCCATCATTATAACTTCCCTCCGTTTTCGGTCGGCGAAGCGAGCAACCGTCTCTTTACCGGTAATCGCGAGATCGGACATGGCGCCCTTGCCGAAAAGGCGCTTGATCCCGTGATTCCCGATCGCAAAGAATTCCCCTATGTGATCCGTGTCGTCACCGAGATCTTGCAGTCCAACGGCAGTAGCTCGATGGCAGCGACATGTGGCAGCACCCTTGCTCTGATGGATGCCGGTGTACCGATCAAAGCCCCGGTCGCCGGAATCGCCATGGGACTGATGACCGACAAAGAAACCGGAAATTTTAAAGTCCTCAGTGATATCCAAGACGAAGAAGACTTTGGCGGCGATATGGACTTCAAAGTCGCCGGAACCGCCAAGGGGATCACCGCGATCCAGATGGACATCAAGATCACCGGTATCTCGCTCGAGATCTTCCGTACCGCGCTCGAACAAGCTCGCAGCGGACGACTCGAAATCCTCGACGCCATGCTCAAGGCGATCGCCGCACCGCGCGAAAACACTTCCGAATATGCTCCACGTCTCATCATCATCAAGATCAAGCCGGAAAAGATCCGCGAAGTGATCGGAAAAGGCGGCGAAGTCATCAATAAGATCATCGACGAAACCGGCGCCGAGATCAATATCGAAGACGACGGCACGATCTTCGTTTCTTCCGTCAACGAAGATTCGGCTTTGCGCGCAAAGGCATGGATCGAATCGATCGTCGAAGAGCCGGAGATCGGCAAGATCTACGATGCCAAAGTGGTTCGCGTCGAAGAATACGGCGCCTTTGTCGAGATCATGCCGGGAACACAAGGACTGGTGCATGTCTCACAGATCGCCGATCATCGGGTCGATAAGGTGAGCGATTACCTCAAAGTCGGACAAGCGATCCGCGTGCGCCTGAGCGAAATCGACAACCAAAATCGCCTCAAGCTCGTGATGAAGGGCGTGCCGCAAGAATAATCTGCTCTTGTTTTTGAATCAAAAGCCTCCTTTCTTTTGTCTTGTGGATGAAGGGAAGGAGGTTTTTTTGAGCTCCTTTTTCAACCACCTTCCTCCCGATTCCGGTCACCTGTCCGCCGTGGTGGAAACCGGAATGACCCCGATTCCTTGCAGAACAGAATGACTTTTTTTACCCTTGATGGTTCTGATCGAGTTGTTGCTCGGTTTCGGCGCCTGCCGACTTTTGTGAAAAACCGAGGAGCACAAAGGCAATCACCGATCCCAAAATAATGAGGAGGAGATTAAAAATAAAAAGTAGCGAGAAGATATCTACTTCCTCCAGTTCTCCTAATCCCAACAGAATTCCAAAAAAACTGACAAACGGAATCAGCGAAACCGCGATCGCCACGCCGACCAGATTCAGCTGATTGGTGGGTCTGAGCCATGCATAGACCCCTGCGAACCCTGAGATAAACGCGGCGAGCGATAGATACATATTTTGACTGCGGAACTTTTCCATGAAGGTTGTGATTTCGACCGTCTCTCCCATAAAGATGAACAGTTTGACCGCACAGGCGGAGAGGATAATGACGAAGAGCATCGCGCCCACGAGACTCTTGACCGCATAGAGCACTAGTCGCAGATGCATGAGCGACATGCCGGCGGCAATCGCCAGGACCGGATTGATAAGCGGAGCGAGCACCATTGCGCCGATCAAAATCGAGGTATCATTGAGCAGGATTCCCAGTGTCGCCAGAAGTCCGGAAAGTCCGCACATCACAAAAAAATTCAATTTGAGTCGCGAATTCGTAATCAGTTGTTCGACGGCTTCGCGCGCGCGTTTGTTCTTTTCGTAATTTTCCAGTTGCAGCATTTTGCCGAATCGTATCGATCCGTTTGTCTTGCCGAGCCCGAAAAATGTTTTTTTGTTTTTGAACATCCGCTTATTGTAGCGGATTTTGGTGCAAATCTCAATGGCGAAACGAATACTATTTACCGGATTTGATTCGGTTATCCGGTTTGCAGAGCATCTGACAATTTGAGGCAATGGTTTTGCCGCCTTCATGCCAAGGGTTAATATGATCGGCTTCCATTTCTTCGATTTCAAATTTTTCTTTACATTTCGGACACACCCCTTTTTGTCTTTCGTATGCTTCTCGCTTTTGTTTGTCTGTAAAGGCGCGAATATT
>CAZYXI010000039.1:0-7938 GCA_964651215.1 uncultured Candidatus Peribacteria bacterium | reverse complement strand
ACGGCGAGGTCGCCGACGCGGAGCGCGAGGTGTTGCGTGGAGCCGTGCGCGGTCTGACCGACAAGAAGGTGCGCACGGCACACATCGAAAAGCTCTTCGCACATTGCGGCGAGCTGGCGAAGCAGGGGATCCCCGCCCGCCTCGCGGCGATTGCGCCGATTCTCAAGGAGGATCCGGCTCTCACCGAAGCGGCGTTCTCGCTGGCGTCGGCCATCGCGTTCGCCGACAGCGAGATCAAAAACGACGCGCTCGACAAACAACTCCGCGCACGTGTCGAAATCATGAAAGAACGACTCGCGGTCTCGTAAAGATTGAAGCGCGGGATGCATCGCACGTCTCGCTGTCCACCCCGATTTAAAAATAGAGGGGGTGGTTTTGTAAAAAAGATCGCGTCGCAGGATTCGTGCGGAAACGGTATTTCAAAGGATAAAGTCGTCTTGTAAAGTTAAATATTGATAAGTAGTATCCGAGAGAATTTTTTTTATATTATATGTCTGCAACTGAAAAAAGCGTTCCCGGACTGTACCGGGTCATCCCGCTCGAAATCCTGCGCCGCACTCCCGGAGTGTTCTTTGACAAGGTCGATCCAAACTCGTTCGCTCATATCGATGCCATCGATCGTGTGATCCACGAAGGCGGTGCCATTTCGCCCGGACCGATCGGCGATGTCGCGCGCCCCTGGTATATGCACCCTTGGCAAGATGATAATCTGATCGTCCTTCACGGCACCCGCTATGTCGATATCTATACGAAAGCGCATGGCAAAGTGGAGTCATTCGAAGTGACGCCCAATCTCGTCAAACACGGAGGCAAAGTGCTCCACGATGGTCCGGCGATGCTCGTATGGCCTCGCGGTGTCTTTCACCGCATCCGTAGTGACGAGCAGACCGGTTCGGCTTCGATCAATTTTGCCGTCCATTACGACGGGTTTGATATCGATACCAATTTCAACATCTACGATCTCGACGCCGAGACCGGAGAATTCAAAGTGATCCGCGAAGGCAAAGAGGATCAACCGACACGCTCGGTGAGCTCATAATACAAAAAAGCGCAAGAGCGACAATCGCTCTTCCGCATTTTTGAAATCCGCTCCGTTAGGCGATCGATCTAGTGATGAGTTGCAAGAAAGCTGCGATGATGCGACATCGCGGCAATCGCCGCCAAAGCAAGATAAAGCGCCGAAAGCCCGACAAGAGCATAGACGGTCACTTCGACTGCCGGGACGGCTCCAAAGAGGTAGCTCACCAGATTGAAGTCGAACGCGACCAGACCCCAGTTGAGTCCGCCGACGATGACGAGCAAAAGCGCAAGAGAATCAAGAAATTTCATAAGAAGGAGAAAAAGAAAAATGATCGAAACCACTTTCAACATACGCCTTGGCAACACTTCGTCAAGGCGTATGACAGAAAATCATTTAATCGCAGATTTCGCGGCATAAAAGCAAAAAACCCATAACCAGCACCTGATTTTGAAACGATTTCTCGTCGATGCAAGGGAAAATATAACGGATTTTTGCCAAAAAATGCTTCGAGGAGAAAAAACTACAGCGGACGCTTTTGGATCGAGCAGACACCACCCGGACAAGCAGGACGATATTCCGGTGCCTTGATCAGCTTCGCGTCGATCAGTCCGTAATAGATGGCACAACCGACACAGATCCCCGCAGCGGATTCGAGCCACATAAAAGTCAGACAAATCGTGCAGATCGTCAGACTGATCGGTCCCTGCAGTTCAAAAACGTACAATACAAGGATCATGATAAACGACATCACCAAGCCGATACTCCAGGCAAAGCGCTTTTGGATCGCACCGACGTATTCCGGCTGTTGCCTTGTAACGATCAATTCGCCGAGTTGGGAAATCGGTGAAAACCGCGTGCCGATGATGACTTTCATCAAAAAGTCAAAAAAGAAGAGGGTGACAACGAGCTTGAGCGGTTCGTAGTTTCCGAGAAAAAAGCCAAATGAAAATCCGATCGCCGCGAGTACAAGCATAATGCCGGCACCGGCGCGCACGGCGCGTTCGTTGAGTACGGGATAGGGTGCCGGTTCGCCATGGATCGTGAGTCCCGGAATCACCTTGCCAAACTGGAACAAGCCAGAGTTTTTGAGCGTCTCGATCATGAAATTCAAAAAAAAGAAATCAATGTTTGATGAGCTGTCGCACGATCCGATCAAGATTCTGCTCTTGTTTGCCGTGCATACAGCGCTTGAGATTTTGCCCGAGAAAGAGCACAAAAGCACTTTCGACAGCCGCTTCCGCTGCTTGAAACTGGATCATCACTTTTTCGCAATCGGTATCATTTTCGATCATCCGTGACAAAGCTTCGAGCTGACCAGTGGCTTTTTTGAGTCGCGCCAAGACTTTTTTGTCGGTGAGAGTATCGCGAGACATAGAAGAAAAAAAGTGACGCTCTTATTATACCCATAGGGGGTATATTTGTGTCAAGCAAAATACCCTCATGGGGTATATCAAGAAACAGACAAGGCTTGACATCCTTGCAAGCGGCATAGAGAAAATGAGCCGCAACATATAGAACATCTCTGCACGAGGTGCTTTAATCGTGCCTAAGTTCGTAAGGAGTTTCTTGGTAGACGAAGTTGATCCAGTTGCGGAAGAACATCTCCGCATTCGCGCGCCACATCAGCTTGGGTGTCTTGCGCGGATCATCATCCGGAAAATAATTATAAGGAATTTCCGGATTCAATCCTTTGTTCCGGTCGCGTTCGTATTCGAGCGCGATCGTGTTGCGATCATATTCCAAGTGACCGAAATCAAAGATCAGCGATCGGTCCTTGTTTGCCACGATCAGGAGCCCGGCCTGCTCCGATTCTGCGAGGATTTCCAATTCGGCGTGCGCGAGAATATCGGCTTTGCGCACTTCGGTGTGGCGCGAATGCGGAGCATAGAACACATCATCCATACCACGCATCAGCTCGGGACATGCCGAATGCGTGTGTGGAAAAATCCCGTTGCACTTTTTTTCCAGAGGATATTTTTCGACACCATAATGGTATTTGAGTCCGGCTTGTCCGCCCCAGCACAAATGAAGTGTCGAACTGACAAATCGCTTGCCCCAATCCATGATCTCACACAGCTCTTGCCAATAATTTACCTCGGCAAACGGCATGGTCTCGACCGGAGCGCCGGTGATGATGAGTCCGTCCAGACCCATTTTGCGCACCTCATCAAAAGTGACATAAAAGGTATCGAGGTGCAGTCCACTCGTATTTTTGGAATTGTGACTTGCCATCCGGATGAGTACCGGTTCGATCTGCAACGGACTATTTCCCACAAGACGCATCAATTGGGCCTCGGTCGCTTCTTTGGTCGGCATCAGGTTGACGATACCGATCTTGAGTGGACGGATGTCTTGGTGCTCGGCACGATCGGTATCCATCACATAGATTTTTTTTTCTTGAAGGATTTTGTACGCCGGCAACTGTTTGGAGATTTTGATGGGCATGATTTTATGTAATCAGAAAAGATTGTATTGAAATGAAGAATTTTTCAAAAGCTATTGATTTTTCGATTTCAAAATCATTTTTCTTAGAGTATTTCCAATTGAAATCCCTTTGCATCGGTAATGATCCTAAGGTATGCACCATCCTTGATCATTGGAACAATATCACGCAAACCTTTTTGAATTTCAGGATCAATCATCGCGAACCCTTCTCTCCTTAAGGCTTGTTGGACAAGTCTTGTGTTTTGATGTGTCAATGATGGATTTGGAGGGAGTCCATCGCTCAATGGCATATAGCCTTGCATAAATTTTGCATAAAGCATTCTTAGGGGATTGCTAATAATTTCGGGTGAAACAATATATGGAGTATTTTTATTATCACCCTCAATAATACAATCCTCTCGAATTGCCCTACGAATTATTGGCAAAACTATGCCATCACTAGGGGTTACGCCAAAGATTCTATCGGCTGAAACATTTGAACCTAAGTCGTAGTCTGCAGTTTTTTTATCGGCAAAATCTCTGATTTGAGTCAGTAAAGGAGTTCGTGTCTGAGGATGATATACCCCTTCGTACTGATATGCTCGTTTGTCACTAAGTAAACCCGTCTCTCGAATACTGTTAATAAGTCTTGAAATTTTTATTGATTGAGAATCTTGAGGTCTTCCATGTCTATGAAGATACCTCCCGTTTGAGAGCTCAATTTTGTCAATTAATTGGACTTCGGGACGGTTTGGGTGTTCGGTGAGTGTCCATGAGCCATCATGAAGAAATGGTGCGATAGAAATTCCAACTCGGTGGTGATTATACTCTACACCTTCTTGCAGTGCATAATCATAAATTTTATCATCACGAGACCTTGTTAATATCTCATCCAAAAGCATGAGTAGATCTGAAAGTCTTCCTCGAATGGTAGGAGTAATGTCAACCATGGCAAAAAAATCAGAATATCCCAAAGTCGTTGTTCTTAAGATGATATTTTGAGTATTAAAAGAATTACAGAGATTTGAGATTTTCCATCTCATTCGAGGTGTAATCGATTCTCCTGGAAAAAGAGAGATAAATGGCATTACGCTATCTATTTTTTCTTCGAGAAGGCGTAATACCCCAATTTTTGCTCCACCTTTATTCAAAGCTTCACCAAGAGATATATCAATATCTGGATATTGTTTTCTCTCAAGCATTGAAAAAGAAAAATCAAAAACACCTCCTTTGTCCGGGAGGTGTGTGGTTTTGAACGTGGTTAGGATCCTTAGCTTACCAAAACACCCCCGTACTGCGGTGACATCATCATTCGCATCATCATGGCGCCGAAGGGGAGTCTTACTGATTTCATCGAGCGCTATTTTCTATTTTTATAGAATTTTGTCAAGGCCTGATTGAAAAACAGTAAAACTTGTGGCGTTGCAACGATTCCTTGTCGAGCAAAATAATCCTTGGCAGCGATCGTCCAAAGTTGTGGATCGCAACCGGCGTAGTCAAAGCCTTGCTCGCGAAGCTGGAGGATTTCGGCATTGCGATAGCCCAAAGCCGGTACAACGCGAGCGCTCACCTCTTGCGGCTTTTCGAGACCGAATTTTTTCGCTCCGGCATGGATGATCGCCTGCTCCCAACACCACAAGGTATTCGCGTGATAATCATCTGTTGTTTGATTCCTCTTTGCAGCAGTAGAATCCAGCACACGATATCCCCATGGGGTCTCCAGACATTCGGAAGCCATGGCGATTTGTTGGATTTTTTCCTTAGAGAGATCGTCTTGTTCCAGAAAATAAAGCGCATGGAGTCCGTCGGTAGAAATGCCGGGGATCTCGCCCTCTTGATCGATTGCCAAATAAAACATCTCGGTATCTTCATCAAAGAGTCTTTCCGTCAATGCCACTCGCATGGCCGCGATTTTTTCTCTCATCTGTGGTTGCAGCTGATCATCTTCGGGAAGCAACCGCGAAGCACTGCGGAGCCCGGCAAGATTTTGCGCGTGCGCAAGCGGATAGACGATCGGATATGACGGCTTACCTTCTCTACGGTCGAGCAGATTGGAATCTTTCCAATACGAGACCTTGAGCCCAAACTCCTTTGCGCCGCAATGCGCCGGATCTTCCCAAAAAATCCCATCCTCGCCGATGTGTGAAAAAATATATTCGACTGCTCGGCGGATATTGTCTTGCTGCGCGTCGATCAGCCGTGTGTTACCGGTCAATTCTTGATAGCGCCGGTGTCCGATCAGGTAGAGCGCTGTCGTATCGCAAGCATTGTAGAGTGTCGACAAGCCATTTTGTGGCATCACAAACCCCGGATATTCGTGAAAGATCTTGCCGGGTTCTTCACCGGTATTTGGATTTTGAGTTATCCCCTGCTTTTCACTGCAAAACCGCAGTTGATTCTCGAGCATTTCGAGTGCAAATCGCTGCTGTTCCGGAGTAAGGTTGTCGCAATTTTCAAGCAACAAAAAAACGGAGTAGAGACTATCGCGCGTAAAATTTCGTGGAAAATTCGGGAGACCTGCTTGATAGAGCGGAAAACCTTCAATATTCCTTTTGAGTTTATTCAGTGGTCTTTGCAGTCTTTTAGAGATCATCGGATTTGGGCAGCAAATAATTTTGCCTCGAAGTCTGAGGAAAACCCCAACTCTTCGTCAATAGATTTTTTCATGTTTTTTGGAATTGCAAGATTGTTTTTATCGGCGCGGAGCTTCCCCCTCTTTTTCAAAGAGGGGGGTAAGGGGGAGTTCCAAAAAATTGTCAAAGAACAAAGTCATGCTATAGACTTGAACGCATGAAAGGTATTTACAATCCTCTCGGCTCCAAGCAATTTAGAAGAAACTTGCGCAACGATTCGACCATCCACGAGCAATTATTGTGGGGACAATTACGCGGCAAAAGGTTTCACGGACTCCGATTTCTCAGGCAATATGGAGTCGGCAAATATATATTGGATTTTTATTGTCCACAAAAAAAATTTGCGATTGAGTTGGATGGCAGTCAGCATCAGGAACAAAATGACTATGATCGAGCAAGAACCGCATTTTTAGAGTCACTCGAAATTCGTGTTTTTCGAGTGTGGAATAACGAGATCAATACGAATATGGAAGGTGTGCTAATGGGTATCGAGCAGAAAATATTTGATTTAGAACCCCCTCTGACTCCCCCTTCGGTTCAAGGGGGAGAAGCTCCGCGCCATAAAAACCCACCTAAAAGAAGATTACATTTATCCTACAAAGAAAAATTTGACTCAGAACCCCCTCTGACTCCCCCTTTGAGAAAGGGGGAGAAGAATCTCAACAAATCATGAAACCACGGAGAAAATCCATCGCGGTACAAGTCGGCAATATCACCATCGGAGGCGATAATCCGGTCGTCGTACAATCGATGACCGGTACCGACACGGCGGATAGCGAGGCGACCGCTAAGCAGATCATCGAACTGGCGGAAGCCGGGAGCGAACTTGTGCGCATCACCGTCGATCGCCCAGAATCGGCGACGGCGGTTGCAGAGATCGTAGAAATCGTTCGGGAAAAAACGAGTGTTCCGATTGTCGGGGATTTTCATTTTAACGGGCATATTTTATTGGAAAAATTTCCGCAAACCGCTCAGCTCCTCGACAAATATCGCATCAATCCCGGGAATGTCGGACGCGGCGATGGGCGCGATAAAAATTTTGAGGCGATGCTGGCAATCGCGGCAAAGTACGACAAGGCGACCGGCAGCGGGGTCAAGGGCGGTTCGTTCGATCCGGAACCGCTTGATGCGAATATGGAAAAAAACCGTGCGGACGGATTTACAAAATCCGATGCGGAAGTATTTGAAACGACGATGGTCGAATCGGCGTTGATCTCCGCAGATTTCGCCATCCGCTTCGGTATCCCGAAAAACCGGATCATCCTCTCGGCAAAAACCTCGGATGTCCCGGGGCTGATCCGCATACACGAAGCCCTCGCGGACAAAACCGACTTGGCGATCCACCTTGGGCTGACGGAAGCCGGTGGTGGCATGTCCGGAATCGTCAGTAGTGCCGCTGCGCTTTCGTCACTGCTTACCCAAGGCATCGGCGATACCATCCGCGTTTCGATCACGCCCGAACGCGGCGAAGCACGCACAAAGGAAGTCGAAATCGCGCGCGAGATCTTGCAAGCGTTGGAGCTCAGAAACTTTGCGCCGAAGATCACAAGCTGCCCGGGTTGCGGCAGGACCACGGGGAACGAATTCCAACTTTTTGCGGAAACGATCAAGGCGGAAATCGAACAGCGAAAAAAAGCCTGGAAAACAAAGTATCCGGGCTCGGAAAAACTCCGCATCGCGGTGATGGGCTGCGTGGTCAATGGTCCGGGCGAAGCGCGCGCGGCGGATATCGGGATTTTCTTCCCCGGCAAAGGCGAAGGCAAGCTCGCGATCGTGTTTGTCGCTGGCAAGCAACTGACCGAACTGAACGGCGAGGAAATTAAAGAGAAATTCTTTGCGATCGTGGAAGGGTATTTGGAT
>CAZYXI010000038.1:0-7942 GCA_964651215.1 uncultured Candidatus Peribacteria bacterium | reverse complement strand
AATGTTCCGCCTCATTTTGGCGGAAATCGCGCTCGGCTGCAACCGGTGGAATTTCAAAAATAAAAGTACAGGCGGAGAAAACTTTTCTGGGAACGGGTGTCCTCCGGAACACTCATTCCGGCATAAGAAAACTGTCAGCAAAGATCAAGATTCCTGTTTCCCCTCCAAAATCACACCTTTGACAGGAATGACGCAAAGAGGGAGTTCTCTTGAATCTTGTATCTTGATTCTTGAATCCTGAATCTTGCTTCCTATTAGATTACTCTTCGACGATCTTCCCGTTTTCAAAACGGATACCGCCTTCACCGCGTGAATCACGGGCGTTGGCAGCTGCCGGATCGGCTTCCGCTTTGGGTTTGACGAACATCTTGTCGAGGAACGAGCGCTTTTTTTCGTTTTCGGTTTGCGCTGCCTCAGGATGAGGAGATTGATCATCGGTCATCGGATGCTGATTCGCTTCATTGGCGTCGGCAGGAAAGACATAGCCGGTTTGTCCGGGCTGCGGCGCAGCGGCTTCGGCAAACGGCGATTGTGCATTGGCTTCGGGTGCAGTCGCAGCCGGTGTCTTTGGGTCGGCCTCGGATTTGTCGGCGAAGGGATCGGTAATGTCTTCCGTTTCATCGATGGCTTCGGCATCGACGGGATTTTTTTCGCCGTTAGCTTCCGCCTCGGACGGAGTCT
The DNA here is from genome assembly GCA_964651215.1 of uncultured Candidatus Peribacteria bacterium. Taxonomy (GTDB): domain Bacteria; phylum Patescibacteriota; class Gracilibacteria; order CAIRYL01; genus JBGSOV01. Next base: position 7,261 of record CAZYXI010000038.1, on the reverse strand, counting down.
CGGATTTGTTGTCCAATTCGGCGAAGGGATCTTCGACTTTGCCATTCCCGACGTCCTTTTTGAACTCGAGTTTGCCGCCGACCGCATCGGCAAAGATGACATCACCGCCGGTGAATGTTCCTTGGATCAAGAGATCCGAAAGCGGATCTTCGAGATATTCTTGGATCGCGCGGCGCAGTGGTCGAGCACCGAACGCTGGATTGTAGCCTTTTTCCGCCAAAAACTCGCGGGCGGCATCGGTCAGTTTGAGCTGCAGATCTTTCTCGCCCAACATTTCGCGCGTTTCGCGCAACATGATATCGACGATCTGGATCAGCTCTTTTTTGCGGAGTGGCGTAAAGAAGATGAGTTCGTCAAAACGATTGAGGAGCTCGGGGCGGAAGAATTTCATCAGTGTCGGCATCATCATTTCTTTGAGCTGTGCCTGAAATTCCTTTTCGGTCATCACGGTAAATTCTTCGAGGTCGGTGTCTTCCATCTCGCCATTGACTCCGGCAGCACCGTCTTTGCGACCGTCATCGATCTCATCGACTTCTTCTTTGACTTCGTGGACGGCACGCCATTCGACGCGAGCAGACTCGGGGATTTCTTGTTTCAAAAGTTCCTCGTCCCATGGCTCTTGCGGTTCACCGGCATCGGCTTGTGCTTTTTCTGCGGCTGTGTCGGTGACCGGATCGGCAGCACCTGGCTGAGGATCTGACTCACCTTCGGTCAGTTGCGGATTGTCGGCGGTAGCGACCGGTGCTTCTTCGAGCGGGGTCGAAGCGGTTTCCGGATCGATGGGTTCTCCGACTACCGGTGCCTCGGCAGGATCTTTGGCAGCATCGAGAGATACTGGATCAGAGTCATCATTCGACGCGGCAGAATCGTTGCCACTTCCGGAGAGTTGCTGCTTGAACTGTTGACTAAAGAGTTCTTCCGGGCTGATGCTGTCGATATCTTCTGGCATGATTGGCAAAAAAGATTAGGCTTGAGGAGGCGAAACAGGTTTGTCGGCAAGAGGGTCGATCGGAGTATCATCAGTGGAATCGGTGTTCTCTTCCGCAGTGTTCGTCTCGCTCGGTGCAAGCGGAGCGGTTTTTGTCGGAGATGCCGCAGCTCCGTCTTGTGGTGCGAGTGTTTTGGTCGAGGATGCTTGAGGAGCTTGCTCGGAGACAGCTTCTTCGGCGAGTGGATCAGTGACCTGATCTACATCTGAAGCTTGGTCTGTCTCAGGTGTTTCTTTGGCAGCAGCTTGCTCTTGCTCTTTGATGATCTCCATGTTTTCGTTACGCGTTTCGGCAAGTCGCTTTTCCATTGCTTCGCGGACTTTCTCGTTGCGATCTTCGACTTTTTTCTGCCCTTCCCAAAAATCGACATAGCGTTTGCTGATTTCCATCGAGCCGATATTGGAAGTGCAGATGATAATGGTGTGCTTGAAGGTAACGGTGCGTCCGTGATTGTCGGTGAGGCGACCATCGTCCAAGACTTGTAACAGGACGTTAAAGACATCCGGATGCGCTTTTTCGACTTCGTCAAAGAGCAGGATCGTATAGGGCTGTTTGCGTACCGCTTCGGTAAGTTCGCCACCTTTTTCGTATCCGACATAACCGGGAGGCGGTCCTGTCAGACGCGAAACGGCGTGCTTTTCCATAAACTCCGACATGTCAAAACGGATCGCGGTATCTTCGGAGCCAAAAAGGGTTTCGCCCAAGGTTTTGGCGAATTCGGTCTTACCGACACCGGTCGGTCCCATAAAGAGGAACGAACCGATCGGGCGCTTTGGTTTGCGGATACCGGAGCGACCGCGGCGTACGGCGGCGGCAACGGTTTTGACGGCGAATTCTTGTCCGATCAGTCGCTGATGGAGTTCGTCTTCGAGTTTCATCAGGCGCTCGGCTTCTGAGCCGGCGACATGTTCCATCGGCACTCCGCTCCAGCGCGAGATGATGCGGCGGACATGTTCTTCTGAGATTTCATCATGACTGCGCGATTTTGCCTCTTCGGACATGGTGCGGATATCTTCGAGCTCTTTCACCTTATCGGCGACCTTCTTTTCGACTCGCGTCAGCTCTTCGACATCGACCACACCTTTGGCGCGTTCTTGCTCGGCACGGAGTTTGGCGATTTCCTTTTCGAGTTCTTTTTCCTTTTCCGGAGTCGAAATCGACGGCATGCGCGCCATGGCGGCGGCTTCATCGATCAGGTCGAATGCCTTGTCCGGCAGATAACGGTCGTTGACATAACGCTGCGAGAGCGTGATGGCGAGCCGCACGATCGTTTCGGGGATTTTGACGCCGTGGAACGCTTCATATTTGTCGCGTGACCCCATCAAGATCTGATACGCTTCGTCAAAACTCGGTTCCGGTACCATCACGAGTTGAAAACGGCGAGAAAAAGCGCCGTCTTTTTCGATGTGTTGATGATGCTCGGAAAGCGTGGTCGCACCGATACAATGGATCTCACCGCGCGCAAGCGGCGGTTTGAGGATCTGAGCGGCATCGCCGGCGCTATCGGAGAGAATGGTGTGGATCTCATCGATAAACAGGATGACTTCTCCGGCACTTCTGACCGCTTCTTTGATGACTCCTTCAAGACGTTTTTCAAATTCACCGCGCTTACTGGCTCCTGCGACAAGCGTATTGATCGAAAGGGAGATCAGGCGTTTGCTTTTGAGCACTTCCGGCACATCGCCATGGATGATGCGATTAGCAAGTCCCTCGACGATGGCGGTCTTTCCGACACCCGGTTCTCCGATCAAGAGCGGATTGTTTTTGCGGCGACGTGCGAGAATATGGATGGTACGCTCGATCTCGTCACCACGTCCGACCACCGGATCGATCTTGCCTTCGCGAGCCATTTGGCAAAGGTCGATACCGTATTTGTCGAGGAGCGGTGTGTTTTCTCCGGAAAGGACGTCCTTTTCTTGTCCTTCTCCGACGATATTCATGATTTCTTTACCGATACTCTCTTCGGTGATGCCGTGCTTTTTGAGGATCTTGGAGGCGACACCTTCGACAGAGAGAAGTCCGAGGAGCAAATGTTCTCCGGCAGTGGCGTGATGACGCCATTTGCGGCGTTCCATGTCGGCCTTGAGCAGTGCACTTTTGGTGCGCGCGGAAAACGGGAGAAACTCGTCCGGATTCTTGTTTTTGCCGGGATGGATCTCTTGGCGAGTTTCGGCGGTGATCTCATCAAGATCGATCTTGAGTCCCTGAAAAATCCGATTGAGCACCTGATCGGTCTTGGCGTTCCGCAGCAAGCCCATCAACGCGTGCTCGGTATCGATATCGATCGCGTGCGAATTTTTGGCTTCTTCATTCGCGAAGATCAAAATCCGACGCATCGAATTGCTGAAGTATTCATCGATCGACTGGAGCGAAGTCGGATTGACTTCGACCTGGTGTTGGTCGGTCGTCTTTGCGTCTTCCTTTTTGGCTGGAGGTGGGGTTTTGGCTGCGTTTGCCATGTTTGTTTTTGATAGGAATGTTCTCTTTATTATCTCACTTTTTGACCCATTTTGCAAGATACACTCCTATATTTTTTTTACTGTTCAACCAGCGGTCTCCAAATCTTGCTGTAATTGCGAGACCAAACTGACTATTTGCTCATCTTCAACCTCATCTCCACGTTTTTTGTTAAAATGATAATATTGTGATTGTCCATTGGGTTCTGTGTTCGAGGCATTTTGCAAAACACCGAGCATCACAAGAAGAGAAATGACGTTCATTCTCGTGAGATAAGGTGAAGCTGGGAGATTACTGCCTTCATTAAAATAATTCTCCAATCGTATAGAGGATACGATCGGAGTATATTCCTTATCCCCTTTTTGATTTTGTGAAGACGCAGAAAGGAGTCCTGGGATCAAGCTGATTGCGAGTCGCACTGTAGTAATAACATTCGATTGGTGATCACGATTATTGCTGTCGAAATCTGAGATTTTTCGTTTCCCTTTGAAAGTTTTCCGGGTTGGAGTTGATAGCTCACTTGTATTGGAATTTTCAGTTCCTGGATCATCTTTATGCAGGCATCGCTCTTGTGCAATTCGTTCATTAAGAGCAATTTCCCGATGCTTCAATCTTTGGCAATGCTGAAATAAAAATTGCAAATGTGTCCTGACGACTTCAGTTAATTCGAGAATAACCTTCTGACGGAAATCCCCTTCTGCAATATCATCAAGAGCACTCTCAAATTGCACATGATTGATAACAATGGTTTCAAATACTGCCCTTGGATTCGTAAAAAATCGTTGTGAGATTTTATTTCTATTTTTGATCACATTCGGCAGCAGTTCTTTAAAAATCTCATGGATACGAAATACCAATCGGTTTTCTTCGATAAAAGTTGCGACTGCATCACCAGATCCATTGCCGGCATGCTTTTCAACAGTTTGCTTGGAAGTCCGTTTATTCACTGATGGACCACTCCCTTTGTTCAGTTCTGCGAATGATGTAATAGTAAATCTTTTCAAAGAATAGGAAAAATAATGAGAAATGATTCTTCCAATAAATAAAATTTATGTCAAAACATATTTATCCTCAAGCTTCGGTTGCCATAATCGAAAACCGGCAAATAGTTGACAATAATAGTATATTTTATTAAAAGGTAATACTTTATGGAACTTCTTGAAATCAAGACTTTCTCTGTCGGCAACGATTGCAATCGGACTGATACTCCTTGTCGGAGGTGGATACGCTGCCTTTGCCAAGACCGAGATCGTCATTACGCCGCTTGTGGAGAGTGAAGCAGCGGGAAATCCGGCGATCGAGATCGCCACCGAACTCGCGACCGACGGGGTCACATTCGACACGATTGCGGCACAAAGCGGTATTGCGATCGGCAGCGAAATCGCCCGATCACTCATCACTCCCGATTCTCAAGCGGGAACAGACGGCATCAGCATCGCTCAGGATTTTGCCGAAGCAAATGCCCTCTTTCGTGGAAGGTTTGTCACAGAACTTGAGCTTCTCAAGCGACTGACGCTGCTCGCCAGACTCGATCCGTGGGAGGCATTGCAAGAAATCTCCAATCGCACCGAAGCGGTACGGCAGCTCGAACGCGATTATGCCGATACCATCGCCGCCGGCGAAGCGGCAAAAGCCCAAGTGGTGATCGTCGGCAACGATATCAGCGCGCAGATCGATTCGCTCGAGCAAGAAATCGAGGCCACCGAAACGGAGTTCTTTGATGCGTTTGGTGATTTTGAAGCCGAACGCGCAGCGGAAAAATATGATGGGTTTGTGGAAAAGAAGCAAAAATTGGTGGTGCTGCGGGCGGAATTTGGACGCTACAAAGCTCTGAATGACCGCTTTAATACGGTTTTGCCGGCGGCGGAAGTCAAGCAGATCGCCATCACAAGAAACCGCGAAGCGCTCATCGAAGGAGTGCAAGTGGACAAAGACACCGCCGTCCGCGCCGGAGTCGTCAAAGAAAATCCCGCGGAATAAGGCGCCCTTGTGTTTTTTTAAAAAAACAGACACAATGCCTCCCGATCTTTCCTGTGGGGCTATGTCATTCAAGCTTTTTTCCGCAAAACACGAGGGGCGAGGAGATGGTGCAAGCGTATTCTTTCATGAGAAGAAGACCGAGCTCGGTACGGTGTGGCTCTTTGGCAATCTGCCCTATACCGACGAAAGTGCCGCGCGCATCGAAAGCGGACTCCAAGATATCTTTTACAAAGAACTGCTGGGAGTGTTTTCGGATGAAGAAACGCACGAAGACCGCTTTGAAGCGGCTCTCAAAACGGCAAATGCCTTTTTGGCGGAAGCTGTCGGCGACAAGGCGGAAGATGTCTTGCGCACCGGCGCGCTGCTCGTCGGATACTTGGTCGGAGATGAATTGCTGGTTTCGAACTTTGGACAAGGGGAAGTGTTTTTGTTGCGTGATCGCAATCTGATCGAGATCTCCGAAGGACTCTCTCCGATCAAAGTCAGCAACGAATTCTTTTTGAATATCAGTAGCGGCGATCTGCAAAACGGAGACAAGCTCGTTTTTTCCACGATCCGTCTGCAACGTTATATCACCGAACGCCAACTCGCCGGTTTTTTGGAAGACGGCGTTACCGAGGCGATGGAGTCGATCTCCACTACGATGGGGTCACCGGAACCGGGAACGGTGTTTTTGGTCAATGTCAAAGGCGCCGATACGCTTCCCTTGCCGGGAACAGCTGCTGCAAGCGCTTGGCCCATCAAACAGAATGATTTTTCGTTGGCGCGCATCGCTCCTCAGGTCGCGGATTTTTTGGCGAAGTTCTCTACGGGTCGTCGAGGATCAAACTTTCACAACAAACCATGGCTCCTGATCGGTGCCGGACTCGCCGGTGTGCTGGTGATCATTTTGCTTGTCAATCTGCTTTCGGGCGATATCTCTCCGGCAAACAGTCTCAAATACGAAGAATTCATCCGCAATGTGGACAAAGAATTCTCGATGGTCGAAACGCGCTTGCAAGAGGACAAAGCGGATCAAGCGAACCTGATTTTGAACCGGATCGAAGAACAAGCGCGCCAGATGCTCATCGACCGCGTCGAAGTCAGTAATGCCGAAACGATTTTGAATCTTGTGAGAGAAAAACGTGAGATCGTCAATCGGATCATGCGCATCACCAACCCCGACATTGCGAGCGACTTGCAGGTCGCCAAAGAAGGCGTGGTGGCACGCGGACTGTTTTTTCTGGACAGCGAACTCTTTGCTTTTGACGCCACTAATCTGTTCCGCGGACTCCTTGCCGGTGCCAATCCCGAAAATCTCGGCGAGCTGACCACGAGCGGCGAGATCGTTCTCGGTACCGCATTCCCCAGCAAAAACGAATTGGTGTTTGTAACGGCAGGAGGAAGTGTGATCGAATGGAGTAGTGGGCGCGCCAGTTCCGCCGTTACTGCGGACAGCACTTGGAAGCCGACGGTGGATGTCGCGCCGTTTTCCAAGTTTGTCTATTTTTTGGATCCGAACGGGAATCAGATCTGGAAATACGAGCGGCGTGACAGCGGTTTTACCGTTCCGGAAGCCTGGGTGACGGATCAAACCGACCTGACCGCTGCCAGATCGTTTGCTATCGACGGCAATATCTATGTGCTCACTTCAAACGGCGAGATCATCAAATTGTATCGAGGTACCCGTGTCAATTATGAGGTCAAGGGTATTCCCGATGGCAGCCTCGAAGGTGATGTGCTGTTTACCAATGAAGACAGCACCGAGATCTTTGTACTCGATCGTGCGAACAAAACCGTCTTTGTCTTTGACAAAGGCGAGAACGAAGCGGTCTACAAAAAACAGATCGTCATCG
>CAZYXI010000037.1:7269-8131 GCA_964651215.1 uncultured Candidatus Peribacteria bacterium | reverse complement strand
GGCGTTTTTGCGCTTTTTGGTCTCTTCCCGGACAAAACACGATCGTCTGTCCCGGCAAGAGATTGCTTGGTCCAAAGACCGGATGCATGCCGACCACCGCTCCCCGATGAGCGGTCAGCATGGACACAAGCGGATCGGCTTTGACAGAGGTAAAATCCGTCAAAATCGCTTCCGGCTTGAGGAATGGGGCGATCGCCTCGATCGTTGATACCGTGTCCGAAATCGGCACGGAAATGATCACGATATCCGCTTGTGCGGCAAGCTCTTGAGGAGTGAGCTCGGTACTGCGTCCGGACACCAATACCGTAAAACCCTTTCCTCGCAAATAATGCGCGAACGCTTGTCCCATTTTTCCGGTGCCGCCGATGATACCGATGACTTCTTGTCGCATGACCACTGTATTATGCCAGATTCTTTCGGAACAAGAAATACGAAGCGGGGGGTGCGAAATTAAAAATTACAAATGACAAATGACAAATTGCAGGAAGCAAGATTTAAGATCCAGGATTTTTTTGGAGAGATAGGAGATACGAGAGAAGAGATAGGATCACAAAGCGCAGGATTTAAGAAACATGAAGCAGGAAAGGACTCCGGGTATTCAAAAACCCCCGTCATTCCCGGGTGGCGGCTTGTGATTTGATTTGGATTCCCCGATACCACCGGCTTCCCTACCATGAGGAAGCATCTTCGCACTCGCAATGGATATGCCAACGTTATCTTTTTCAAAATGTGAGATTTGCGACATTACAGAACTGCATATCTATTATTACAATTACAAAACATTCCAGAATGAGTGCCCCGTAGGGCACCCATTCTGGCGAGGGAAGTTAATATTTGTGAAATTTTTACTATTTGAGCTTTT
>CAZYXI010000037.1:0-7259 GCA_964651215.1 uncultured Candidatus Peribacteria bacterium | reverse complement strand
ATTGGTTTCGCGATATGATGCTGATCAAATGCCGGTACTTCATGAATTAGTTTCATTAATCTGAGAAGTAAGTTTTGTTATTAATTTTCTAATATTTTCAATTCCAGCATTTGATAGAGGCACTAATGATGGTAGCCGAAAACCTAGGCTTTCGAGATTTCTCATTGCTCCCTGCAAAGCCTGAATAACTTGACTAGCATCATTTGTAAAACCCCACTGTGCAAATTTTTCATGTCCCCACTGTGCAGATTGATCTATGGAAACTTGTGGTGATTGAGGATTCGCTTGAGATATTCGTCTTTCGGCTTCTGCAAGCAAAACAGCACACTGACTATTGATTCTTTCAATTTCTCCGGCAGCATTTTTAAATTTCTCCTGTAATTGCTCTGTGGTGAGCGATTTAAGGGTTTCAGGAGTTTGCTCGCCACCTTCTGGTGATCCTAGAGGCATTTTTGACATAGTGATTTAAAAAAGGATTGTACTTTAAATTTTCCCTCAATATTTGTCAAGGGCGTTCGATTGTTTTCTTTAACAACTGTCATTCACAGTCGTTTCGGCATCAAAATTCCCCCGTATTTCCTAAATGTAAAACAATAATTTGTTTTTCTCTTGCGAAAAAGTACGACTGATTTCCCAAAATGCTTGCAAGTCTGTTTTGATTCGGTTATGATGAAAGCGAACAATCTTTTTTATGTAATTGTTATGGATACGAATAAGAGCGTTTCCAACCTTATCAAGAGTAATCCCCTCAGTGCCGACAAAGGATCAGATGCTCCGCGACAAGATGGACAAAAACGCAAACGCCGACGTTTCGGCAAAAAAAAATCTCCGCTCGCTCAGCAGAGTAACCAAGAGGGAGGCAATCGTCCTACAAAGGGCAAACTCCGATTTTATATTCTTGGCGGACTCAATGAAGTCGGCAAAAACTGTACCGCAGTCGAGTGCGGCAATGATATCATCGTGATCGATGTCGGACTGGCTTTTCCGGACGACGAATTGCTCGGTGTCGATTTTGTCATTCCGGATACGACTTTTCTCGAACAGAACAAATACCGCATCCGCGGTATCGTCATCACACACGGACATCTCGACCATATCGGCGCTTTGCAACATGTCTTGCCAAAGATCGGGTTTCCGCCGATGATCATGACCCGCTTTTGCGCGGGTCTTGTCAAAAAGCGCATCGAAGAATACGGCATCGAAAAACAATGCACGATCGTCGAGGTCAATCCCGAAAAAGACAAGCTTAACTTGGGCTGTTTCCAAGTCGAGTTCTTCCCCGTCAATCATTCGATCCCCGATTGTATGGGCGTTTTTGCGAGCACTCCTGCCGGCACCTTCGCGCATACCGGCGACTTCAAATTCGATTTTACTCCGGCGGATGGCAAACCGGCGAATGTCGGACGCATTGCCGAAATCGGCAAAAAAGGGGTCGATGTCCTCTTTTGCGAAAGTACCAATGCGCGCAAACCCGGCTTTTGCGTCTCCGAAAAGATCATCGCGCAAAACCTGCATGATGTGATCGAAAACGCCAGCGGACGCTTGATCCTCGCCAGTTTTTCTTCACTCGTCTCGCGTATCGAACAGATCGTTCATTTTGCGCACAAATATAATCGCAAGGTCTTCGTCTCCGGTCGGAGCATGATGAACACACTCGAGATCGCCGCCAATCTTGGCTATTTCAAAGTCCCCAAGGGATCGATCCGCAAATTGGGACCGAACACCGATGGTCTGCCGGACAATCAAGTCTTGATCTTGACGACAGGATCCCAAGGTGAGCCGCGCAGCGCCCTGACGCGTATCGGACTCGGAACGCACTCGCAGATCTCGATCCAGAAAGGTGATACTGTCATCTTCTCCAGCTCGCCGATCCCGGGCAACGAACGCGGTGTGTATAGCACCATCAACAATCTGATCAAACTTGGCGCCAAAGTCATCACCAACGACACCATGGATATCCACGTTTCCGGACATGGTCACAGTGGTGATATCAAGCTGATGCATTCGCTGATCCGACCGAAGAACATCATCCCCATCCATGGCGAACTCTTCATGCGTCAGGCGCACAAAGAACTCGCTTTTGATCTCGGATATCAACCCGATCAAGTACCCTTGCTCGAAAACGGCAGTATTCTCGAATATGAAAACGGCAGTTTGCGCAAAAGCAAAAGCAAGATCCCATCCGAAATGATCCTGATCGACGGACTCGGGAGCGGCGATGTCGGCACCAAAGTCATGGAAGAACGCAAGATCATGGCGAATGGTGGTGTACTCTTTGTGCAATTAAAAGCTTTCGAAAAAAGTCGACGACTCGTCGGCGATCCCGATGTGATCTCGAAAGGTTTTATCTACATGCGCGAAAGCAAAGAAATCCTCAAAGAATGCGAGCAACAAGCAAAAAAATCTTACGAACAAGTCATCAAAGACCATCCCGATGCGAGCCTGCACGATATCAAGCGCGCGGTCGAACGGGGATTGCAAACCCTCATCTACAAGCGCATTCAGCGCGAACCGATGATCTTTCCGGTGGTGGTGTTTGTGTAGAACAAGTCGGTAAGTCGACAAGAATACAGTACACAGTGAATAATCCCAGACGTCAGTCGGGGATTATTTTTGTTTCATCATAAGTCCTGAATCTTGAATCCTAAATCCTGTGCGAAATTCGGTTTAGCAAATACGTAATCAGCATATTTTTCCTCGACGAACTCCGCAAATTCCCCTACAATATAACAAATTTCTGCTCTTTCTTTGAACGCGGAAACCACCAGTCTCTTTTTTGGGCTTATTACGTTGCACGGTTTTTTGGTGGTGTTTGTGATCGGTTCGTACCTTATCTATCGGATTTTTCGACGTGATAGCGAACGCAAAAACTCGCTGGTGCGTCGCATGATCGGCGGTATCTTGTTGCCCGTCAATTTTGCCGCGATTTTCCTGCACAATCGCAAGGAAGCGCACCTACCCTTCTATTTCCGTTGGTTCCTCAAATTCACCCGTTTTTGCAGCAAGATCCCGTATTTCCACTTTTTGCCGAAATTTATCATTGCCACTCTGAGCGAGTTTTTGATCCATGTTGCCACCGGGCAAAAGCTGCTAACGGGACTCGTGTTTTTGTGGAGCATGTCCTTTTTTCTTCTCATCAGTTTTGTCGAATCCAATTACGGCGAACTCGAAGAAGAGTCGATCACCCTCGCGAACAAGATCTTCCTCTATTCCGTTTCACTCCTCACGATCATCACACTGATCATCGGGAACTTTTTTTGGGTTGTGGTCGAGCCGTTCTTTGACAATGGGTTTTGGCGGTTTATCGCATGGGTCGCCGAATTTTTCAACGGACTCTTGATGGATGCGTTTGCCTTTTTTGGGCGGCATCCGTGGGCGATCGTCGGCGCGATCATTATTCTCATCATCTACATCAGTAGCTCACTTTTTCTTTCGGAATATCTGCGGCGAAAGAAGTAGCACACCCTGTTTGTGCAGATCGAGAGTTTGTGGATATTCCTTGCCAGATACATTATAATTACGTCAGATAATCCATAACATGAAGCAATATCACTTTTCTGTCATTATCACCCAAGATGATGAAACCGGAATGTATACCGCCAAGGTTCCGGAGCTACCCGGGTGTCACACACAAGCCAAAAGTATTCCTGCTTTGTACAAAAGGATTCAGGAAGTCGTCGAACTCTGTATTGAAGTAAAGAAGATCAAAAGTCAGGATGTGCCTCAAGAAAAATTTATCGGTGTTCAACAAATCGAAGTAAGTGCTTAAAATGCCCAAGCTTCCGATTTTGTCCGGCAAAAAATTGGTACAGGTCCTCACAAAAAATGGCTACTCTGTTTTGCGTCAAAAAGGGAGCCATGTCTTTTTGGAAGACAACGAAAAACAAATCGGAACCGTAGTTCCGATCCATAAGAATGAAGATCTCGGAAAGGGGCTTTTAAAAAGCATCCTCAGTGATTTGGAGCTTTCGGTGGAGGATCTGATTCAAATGTTGAAATAAGAAAAAACCAAAACCTACGCCTTCTTTGCCACTTTCGCAAATTCCGCGAAATCGTTGATGTAATTATCCGGCAAATAGCTCGTCGAAGAAAAACAGAGCAAGATCGCGTCCGGAGAAAAATCGACAAACTCGTGCCAGACGAGATTGTCCACAAAGATCCCGCGATGTGGTGAGTTCATGATGATCTTGTGCGGTGGTGAGCCGTCGTTACTCACTTTGATCGCGCAGCGACCGCGGATGCAGACAAAAAATTCTTTTTCGATCGTATGCGCATGGGCGCCGCGTACGGCTCCGGTCGGAATGCCCCACAAATAATAGACGCGCTTGACTTCAAACGGGACGGCGGCATCGAGCTCGATCGGCACGAGCTTGCCGCGCGCGCGTTCATCGAAGATCGGGAGTTCTACTTCACGGATTATACCGGACATGCTTCAGGGAAAAAGGAAAACTCGAGCTCGGAAAATTCTTCTTGCAAGACCGCTTGCAGCGCGCGGACGCCAAAGGTCTCGGTCGCATAGTGACCGCAGACCGCGACATTCAGCCCCAGTTCGGCGAAATCATGAAAATGATGCTCTGAGATCTCGCCGGTCACAAAAGTGTCGATGCCTTTGTCTGCAAGCTCGAACACAAAATCCGCACCGCCGCCGGAACAGATACCGATCGTTTGTACCGGATCTGTCGAATTTTTCAGGGCAAACACCGGTTGCTGACCAAAGATTTCCTCACATTGCGTGACAAAACCGTCAAAGTCGCGCGGCTGAGCAAGTTTTGCAATCGCACTGATCCCGGACATTTCGTATGATTCCGCGTCGATGGCTTGCGCGATGCGGGCATTATTGCCGATCTGCGGGTGGGCATCGAGCGGCAGGTGATACGCAAACAGCGAGATGTCGTTTTTGTAGAGGATCTCCAAACGTTTGCCAAGGAGCGGATCAATACTGCGGACGCCTTTTTTCCAAAAGATTCCATGATGCACGAGGGCGGCATCGGCTCCCCAATCCGCCGCTTGCTGCAAAAAATTGCGACTTGCCGAAACGCCGACGGCGATTTTTTGCACTTGCTTCTTCCCCGGGACTTGCACGCCATTGACGCACCACGGATCGTCGATCTCCGCCACATGGAGAAAATCAGCAAGAAAGCCCGCGAGCGTGTTTTGGTCCGGCATCGATATTCGTGTATTGGAATGAGTAAATATCTTTATTCAATTCCCGATTTTTTGCAAACTATTTTTTGATGCGAAAGGATTTTATCGGGCGTTTTTGAAAATTCCCCATATTCATCTTCGTAAAATCCTGGATAAAGATCGCCACGATCGTCGCCACCGGAACGGCAAGGATCATGCCCACGATCGGGTTGATGAGACTGGGGAAACTGGCACCGATGATGAGGGCGATGATGGTGACGATCGGCGGCAGCCCGACAGCCTGTCGCATGACGAGCGGCACAAGAAAATTCCCTTCCAAAAATTGGTAGATGACATAAAAGATGATGAGACTCACTCCCAAAAAGAGCGATTCGTTGAAGGCGATCGGCGCAGAGATCAAAAACGCCGAGATCGGACCGAGATACGGCACAAATTCGGCAATGCCAAAGAGGAGCGCCAAGGTAAGCGCGTAATCGATCCCCAGAATGCTGAAGACGACAAAGGTGAACGTACTGACGATAAAAAAGAGCAAAATCTGACCGTGTACCCATTCGCCGATTTTTTTCTGCACCATTTCCATTTTTTCGGTGAGGTATTTTTGGTGTCTTTCCGGAAACAGGGAATGGAAAAACACATTCGTCGCTTTGCGGTCCAAAATCAAAAAGAAGGTGAGGAGTAAGACAAGTACGATCTCAAAGACGGTGCTGACAGTGCCGAGGATGATCTGCGAACCTTTGCCGGCAATATCGGTGAGTCCGGTCGCGATGCTTTCGATGTTGTCATTGATCGCTTGAAGGAATTGTTCCGAATTGACTTGGTCGAGGATGCCGCTGATGGCGCTGCCGATCGTTTTTTGAAACAGGGTCTCCTCACCGCCATTGGCATTCAGGGTAGAGCGAAACCATTCTTGCAGACTGTCGCCGATCTGAAAAAGTTGGGTGGCGATGATCGGGACAAGAGTACCGATCAAGAAGATGATAAAGCCGAAAAACAGCGTAAAGAGGATGATGATCGAGATCGAACGGGGTACCCCCCAGCTTTGGATGCGATCGACCGCGGGACTGAACGCCGCCGCCAAAAAGAGCGCCACCAAAAAGGTGATCAAAATATCGATCAGCTCCACAAATACCGTTCCGATCAAGATCGCGAGCATGACGACGATGGTGGTCTTGAAGGCTGAAAGCAATGAGATCTCCACGATCATCGTTTGTGACTTGTCAGCGTCGAGAGGTTCCGGCGGAGGAGGCGTGGAATTGCTTTGCTTTTCTTTTTCCCGTTTCTCGATGATGCTGTCCCGCCATACTTCGAGGCGTTTGGAACTGGTGCGGAAAAATCTGGTGATGCGGTTCATAGCGCAAGAAAAAATTATTCGGAGGTGATGAGAGCAACGGTAAAATCCACGAGGATCCAGGCGAGCAGGATCACGGCGAGCCCGATGAGGGTTTTGGTGATCGTCGTCTTGCCTTTTTCTTTGTCTTCGGTGATCGCGCCGATGATATATTGATAACCACCGATCATAAGGAGGATCACCGCGATCGAACCGGCAAGGACAAGCGCAAGTTCGATCAGATGGAAGGCGAATTCGATGATGTCCATCCAATGCAGATCACCGGTTTGAAATCTGTCATACATCTTGCTCGGGATGATGGCGAATTCGACCGCATGCGCCGGCAGCGGAAGCAAGAAAGCCGTTAAAAACAAGAAATGTCGCATATTCCAATTATTACAGAAATGGCGAAGAAAAAACAGCTGAGTCCGTTTGATGTGCACAATCGTCAGTCATGGTTTCTCCTTGCGGCAAAAAGCGCTATGCTTGTCGTGATTTTTGCATGCATGACAAAAGCCGATGGATTTTGGCGGCGATGGGAAACATTTTTTTCTCCGGAAGAATTCCAACGCTTTTGCGATGCGCAGACCGCTGCCTTGCCAAAATCGATCCGGGTCAATACCTTGCGCAATTCGGTTGCGGAATTTGCAGCGTGGATCCAAGTACAACGACCGGACTGGCGCTTGCGGCAGCACGGAGTTGGAGAGGGGATGTTTTACAGCGTTCGCCAAGACCGTACTATTCCGTTCGTCAGCACACTCGAACACGCCGAAGGCAGGTTTTATAT
>CAZYXI010000036.1:0-8177 GCA_964651215.1 uncultured Candidatus Peribacteria bacterium | reverse complement strand
AAGACATCGTCAAAGAGATATATGTTCCCGGCAAGATCGTCAATCTCGTGGTGAAGTAGTCGATTTGCCTTGCGAGAACGAAGACAAACTGAAACGATTTAAGTAGATTTTCTGTTTTGCGTCTCATGGCAGATCTCCTCTGGATCGTAGCGATCATCTTTCTGCTTGGTTGGGCGATCGATTTCTTTATTTTTGAGACTCTCGGCGCTCTGATCCATATTCTTTTGGTGGTCGGCTTGATCTTTTTGGGCATCAAGTTGTTCGGAGGCAAGAAGTCTGATGCTGACAAGCAATAATAACTAAGAGAGAAAAAAGAGCACTCCCCACCCGACCACAAACAAGAGCGCGGTAAGCGGGAAAAACAGTTTCCACCGTGCGGAGTTGTTTTGGTATGACCGCAGCGAAACCATGATCGCCGCCGCCAGAGAAGCGTAGATGAACAGGATAAAATTGAAGAGAATGCCGACAATCGACAAATCCGTAAGCAGTCCCGGGTTGAAGCGGACGACATGAGAAAAATTGACCAGATAAAAGAGCGGTACCGTGGCAAGCCCCACAATCGTCACCCAGCCGAACTCGACCGGACTGCCGTCGGCGGCGACAATGCGCGAGCCCAAGATTATGATCAGCTCCAACACAATGATCATGCCAAGCAGGAGGAGGAAATAGCGTTTCCAGAATTGGAGAAGTTGTTTTTTTTGAGGGGTCATGTCGAGAAAAAATCAATGGTCTTCGTGCGTTTGATACCATTCGACAAAGCGTCGCATCCCCTCTTCAAGCGAAGTCTTGGGCGCATAGCCCAAGTGTTTGTGCGCTTTGGTGATATCGGCATAGGTGATGGTGACATCTCCGGGTTGCATGGGGTTCTGTTCGATGATCGCCTTTTTTCCGAGCAAATCCTCGACAAGGGCGATAAAATCATTGAGGCTTGTGGCGGAGCCATTGCCAAGATTGAAGATCTCAAAATCGGTTTCGTATTCGAGTGCGGCGAGAATGCCTTCGACTATATCTTCGACAAAGGTGTAATCACGTGCCGTACTGCCATCACCGAATTTTTTGATCGGCAGACCGCGTGCAATCGCATCGGTAAAGAGGTATGGAGCCATATCCGGTCGTCCTTTTGGGCCATACGCGGTAAAAAACCGCAGTCCCACCGTCGAGAGTCCGTGCAAGCGAGAATAGATATGAGCATCATTTTCGTTCGCCAGCTTGGTCGCACCATATGGCGAAATCGGACGCAAAAAACGGTCTTCACAAAACGGCACATCATGCGCATCGCCATAGACCGCGCTCGAACTCGCATAGACAAATTTGGCAACGTCATACTTCCGCGCCAGTTCGAGCATCCTAAGTGTTCCGCCGATATTCGTCTGCTCGTATAGGAGCGGCTTCTCGACACTTTCGCGCAAACCGGCGCGTGCCGCCAAATGACAGATCCGGTCGATTTTTTCCGATGCAAAAATCTCCTCCATCGCTGCTGTATCCAAAATATCCGCCTTGAAAAAGCGAAATCGTTCGGGAGATTTTTCCCTCAGTTCCGCCAGATTCAGCAGTTTCCATGCTGGAGAATAGTAATCATTCAGATTGTCGACACCGATCACGCGCGCCCCTTTTTGCAAGAGAGCGGCAGCAGTATGCGAACCGACAAAACCGGCGACACCGGTGACGAGGATTGAGGTCACGACAACAATAGTCAAAATTGCAATGAGCATCGTAACAGAACCGATGAGGAGAAGTCTTTTCTTTTTTTGTCAGTTGCGGCAGAATAAATGGTGATTTTTGAAATTTCACCATGGAAAACGCTACCAAATGGATCTGGATGGATGGCAGATTTGTCGCTTGGGAAGATGCCACCGTGCATGTGATCAGTCACGCGTTTCACTATGGTTCCGCCGTGTTTGAAGGTACGCGCTTTTATGACACACCCAAAGGTCCGGCGATCTTCCGCCTGCCGGAACACACGAAGAGGCTCTTTTATTCCGCCTCGACACTCAATCTGCCGATCGGCTTTTCTGAAGAAGAGATCAACGAAGCTACCAAAGACACTGTCCGCAAAAACGAAGTCGCGAGCGGTTACATCCGTCCCCTGGCGTTTTTTGGTGAAGGCAAGATGGGACTCAGACCCGAAGGCGCGACACCGCATATCATCATCGCGTGTTGGCCATGGGGCAAGTATCTCGCCGATCGTCCGGTGCGCCTCAAGATCTCCAAATACATCCGTATCCATCCCCGCAGTCTCGTAACCGACGCCAAGGTCAGCGGACACTACGTCAATTCGATCCTCGCCGTGCAAGAAGTCGTACCGCAGGGATATGACGAAGCGCTCCTGCTTGATTACAACGGCAATCTTGCCGAAGGTCCGGGCGAAAACCTCTTCCTTGTCAAAGACGGCAAACTCCACACTCCGGAGCTCGGTACGATCCTTGCCGGCATCACGCGCAGCAGCATTATCCAGATCGCCGCCGATCAGGGAATCGAGACCGTCGAACGTGCGATCCGCCCCGAAGAATTGTGGGAAGCGGATGAAGCCTTTTACACCGGTACGGCGGCGGAAGTCTCGCCGATCGGCGAAGTCGATGACCGCAAGATCGCGGATGGCAATGAGGGTGAGATCACCAAACTCCTGCGCGAAACGTATCTCGCTGCTGTCAGCGGCAAAAACCCCAAATATGAAGCTTGGCTCAGTTACGTGGATTGATTCGTCCTTCATCTCCGCACATTCGTTTGCCAAAATGTTCTCGGTTCGCGAGAAAGATGCCGGTCAGGTTTCTGATGAGAATGAAGACAAGCACGACTTGCCCCTTATTTTTTGAATATCCAATGAAGGAGGGTGTTGATGATGCCAAGCGTCACACCGAGGATGACATAGCTCAAAAATCCACCGGTCACGAGCACTTGCACATCGGTGGGCGCAAGGACCGTGTCGAACAAAAATGTAACAAACCAAAGCGTCACTGCGTTGACCACGATCAAAAACAGCCCCAGCGTCAGAATGATGAGTGGGAGCGAGAGCACTTTGAGAATCGGTTTGATAAAAGCGTTGACGAAGCCGACAATCAGCCCGACCAGCACAAAACCGAGCCACGCCGGATCGGAGATGATATCGAATTTGGTCGGAAACAGTTCCGCCACGATCCAGACGGCAAGACCATTGACGATGATCGCCAGCAGAATGGCGCGAAGCAGTTTGCGCATGGGAAAAAACGAGAGATACGCAGAAGAGTGTGCGGTTTTTTTGTGAAAAAGTCAAAATCACTTGCCAATCGAAAAAATCTATGAAAAGATACTCCGGCTCGCATTAATACATTGTACCCATGAAACAAGGAATCCACCCCACCGCCCATACCGCGCAGATCGTCTGCAACTGTGGTGCTAAATATTCGATCGGCAATACGACTCTCCCCGAGATCCGCGTGGAGATCTGTGGCGCCTGCCATCCACTTTATACCGGTAAGCAAAAATTCGTCGATACCGCCGGACGCGTCGACAAGTTTTTTGAAAGGCAAAAAGCTGCCGGCGCAGAAGCCTAAGCTCACAGAGTTTTTTCGCTCAGATCAGCCCTGCGATTACTCCGTAAGGCAATTTTGAGAGGTGGATTTTTCATTCAAAAATATCAGTAGAATCCTCAAACTCCTTCTTGCATTTTTTGCTACGGGAGCGAAAAATAATATCTGCCTCGATTTTATATCATCATCCTATGTTCAAAAGAATCCTGCTTTTCCTTGCCGCCAACATTGCGATCATCGCCGTGATCTCGGTGATTTTATCAGTGCTGAACATCGACCCGTATCTCACACCATACGGACTCGACTTTGAAAGCCTGCTCATTTATTCCGCGATCATCGGTTTTGTCGGCTCCTTTGTGTCGCTTTTTCTCTCGAAGTGGCTTGCGAAGATGGCGTATTCGGTGCAGATCATCCATCCGCCGGTCGGCGGCAGCGAACTTTTTGTCTATGAGACGGTCAAACGACTCTCGGAACAGATCGGCATCAACATGCCGGAGGTCGGTATTTATCACTCGCCGGAAGCAAATGCTTTCGCCACCGGTTGGAACAAAAACAAAGCGCTTGTCGCCGTTTCGTCCGGGCTGGTCGAACGCATGGACAAAGACGAAGTGGAAGGCGTGTTGGCTCACGAAATGGCGCACATCGCCAATGGTGATATGGTGACGCTCGCTTTGATCCAAGGAGTCATCAATACTTTTGTGATCTTTTTTGCGCGCATCGCCGCCTACGCGGTGCAGACATTCTTAAGCCGCGGACGCGATGACAATCAGATCGGCGGTCTGGCATATTATTTGACTGCGATCGTCTTCGAGATCATCTTCGGCATCCTTGCGAGCATTATCGTGATGTGGTTTTCACGCTGGCGCGAATTCCGTGCCGATGCCGGCAGCGCCAAACTGCTCGGTGGACCGCAAAAGATGATCGCCGCGCTCGAACGCCTGGGCGAACTCCACGATCTGCCGGTGGACAATCGCGGCAAATCCTTTCAATCCTTCAAAATTTCCGGAAACCGCTCAAAATTCCTCGCTTTGTTTTCGAGTCATCCACCATTAGAACAAAGGATCGCGGCACTGAAAAAATATTCCGGGTAAGCGTGATGTCCATGCCCGTCCAAGTCTTGTTCTATCGTGATACCAATTCCAATTATAAAACATCTTTTTTGTCCCCCTGATACTTGTCCGCCTTGGTGGAAGGGGGAATTGAAGGAGGTTTATCATAAAAAAAATTTGTTTTCTATTTGGAATTGGTATGGAGACAAATAGGACGTCAGGGTTTTGATATGTATGAGCAAAAGGATGACTTGGTTGCGCTTCAAGAATCAGGATTAAATGTTCTTTGAAAATTTTCTCCTGCTCGTTTTTTTCATCATCATCTCTTTCCCAACAAGACTTGGACGAGTTGAGGGTGGTACTCGATTTTTGGTAAATCATTAATCATCAGAGATTCTTTGAGTAAAATAGTTCATCGCCATAAAGCATTTGTAATTCTCCGATCGGGACAAAATTATTTCTATGGTGAAATTTTTGACCCTGTTCGTTTACTTTTTCTGCGGAACTTATTACTTTTTTGTACCCTAACTTTTTCATTTCTTTGAGAAAAAACTGCAAAAGAAGTTGACCGATTCCTTGGTGCTGAAATTTTTTAGAAACCTTGATCAAAGAAAGAAACGGTGTATTCCCCCAAAGAATCTGATACAGCAAATACCCTGTGATGATTCCTCTTTCTTCGGCGACAAAGACCCTTCCGTGTTCTATAGATTCCGCTATAAACCATTCAGGATGATCATACGGTCTACCAAATTCGGAATTGATTTTGATGCATGCCTGGATATGTGTTCGTGTTGCAAGGATGATACTCATTAGGAATGCTGATAATACTTATTTTCCGGTCGGGGCGACCGCCGCCAAGACGGGGTGTATGACCATCCGATTCACTTTGTCACTTTGTTTCTTGCTCATCGCATGGTCGGGGCGACTGGACTTGAACCAGCGACCTCGGCGTCCCGAACGCCGCACTCTAGCCAACTGAGCTACGCCCCGATGTGATTGAACCTTTTCCGACGTGGTGGACAGTATGTCGCCGCATCAGCCTCGGCTGACCGATTGAGCTACGCCCCCCCCTTACAAGTGTTATGGAGACAGTTTTTTGGATGCCAAAGAACTGCTTCATGAAAATATTATCAGCAAGGTCACTCAAAAATGCAAATCCAGCTTGGAGTTTCTTTAAGTAATTCATATTCACATCCGTACTTGGCACGACTGATTGTTTCCTTCGGAGTTTTGATGTGTTGGTAAAAGAAATGTTTCGAAAATTCACTCGACATCTTTGGAGTCGGTTTATATGATATAAACATATTTTTTAAAACCTATGATAAACAGATCCAGTGCGTGGTCGCAAAGGATTTTTTTGCTATTGGCACTCGTACTCGGTACCGTCCTGATCGGTATCAGTTCGGTAAGAGCTGCCGATGTTCCCGAAACCATCTGGGGGGATGCCACAACAACGGCAAGTGGTGCCGACGGTCAATCATGGGATTTGGGAACCGTCTTCCAGCCGACGGTAAGCGGGACGATCATCGGAGTTCGTGCCTTCGCGAGTGCAGACGAATCAGGTATCCATCAAGTGCGCATCTGGCGAAATAGCGACAATACGGTCATCTCCGGACCACACGATTTTGAATATTCAGGATCCGGATGGCACGAGTTTTCTCTGCCTGAGGCAGTCGCATTGACTGCAAATGTGGAGTACACCGTAGCGATTTCGACCGGTGAAGATGCGACTCGCTCGTATGCACTGATCCAGAACGCCTTGTCAAACGGTGGGGATAACGGCGGTTCTCTTGCATATCCGGCAAATGCGGGTGTCTATTCTGCGGTTGTGGGTGTACGTCCGACTTCGTCATGGAACGCCACCAATTATCTCCGTGATGTGGTGTTTGTTGCAGATGAAGTGACACCGCCAACCGATACGGATGTGGTTTTCTCGGATGACTTCGAAACCGGCCTCGACTGGCAGAAAGCAGACGATGTCAACTGGTACACCGGTACACCTAAAAACGGTACGCACTCGGTACGCCTGCGTCGCGATGGCACCATTACCAAGAATATCTCGCTTGCCGATGTTTCGGATATCACGGTGAGCTTTGCTTTCGGTGCATGGAGTTTGGACAGTTCAAATGAGTATGCCGCAGTAGAGTACTTTGATGGCGGTACTTGGATCGAACTTGCGCGCATCAATAATAACACCGCGAACGAAAACAACCGGCTGAACAACTACAGCCTAGATCTGCCGACATCACAAAACGACAATAGTGCATTTGCATTGCGTTTCCGCCTGCAAGGATCCGGCACAGGGGACTATGCGTACGTGGATGATGTGGTCGTGAGAGGTGTGCCTACGGGGACACTCCCCACCCCCACCGCAACCATTGCCGCCGATCCGACCTCGATCATCGAAGGTGAGAGCAGTACGCTTACTTGGTCTTCGCTCGATGCCACGACCTGTGTCGGCGATGGGTTTGACACCGGAGGAGAAGTCGAGGGCTTTGTTACGGTTTCGCCGACTACTGACACCACCTACGGCGTGACCTGTACGGGTGATGGCGGCAGTGCAACGGACAGCGTGAGTGTATCGGTCATCCCGCTTCTCACCGTAACCGTATCCGCCGATCCATCCTCCGGTATTGCTCCGCTCAGTGTTGCTTTTTCATCACTCGTGAGCGGTGGTACCGGCAGTTATACATTCCTGTGGGATTTTGGTGACAACAGCAACGCCAACACACAAGACTCACTCCATCAGTATACGTCGCCCGACTCGTATCTTGCGACTGTCACCGTCACAAGTGGCACGCAGTCCGTCACCAAGAGTGTAACAGTGACGGTATCGGCACCGGCTCCCACTGTCACTCTTACCGCTGACCCGATCTCGATCATCGAAGGTGAGAGCAGTACGCTTACTTGGACATCGCTCGATTCCACGACCTGTGTGGGAGAAGGCTTTGATACCGGGGGTGAGGTCGATGGCTTTGTCTCAGTCAGTCCTTCCGGTGATACCACATATTCCATCACTTGTACGGGGGATGGTGGGAGTGACACCGACATCGTGACAGTAGCGGTCACCCCACTTCTCTCCGTTACCGCTTCCGCCGACCAGATCACCGGCGTCGCACCCCTTGATGTCTCTTTTTCTGTCCTTGTCACCGGCGGCACCGGTTCCTATAGTTATCTGTGGGATTTTGGTGATACCAACACCGCCAATATTCAAGATCCCGTTCACGAATACACATCTCCCGGCTCGTATCTTGCGACCGTTAGCGTTACAAGCGGCACACAGACGAAGAGCGCGAATGTGAATGTAGAGGTGACGGAACCGTCTCCCACTCCAACTCCAGCCGTCATTCAAACCCTCTTCAGCGGCTCCGACACCCCGATCACCGTCACCGCCAATGACACAGGTGCCGTCGAGCTCGGAGTCAAGTTCCGCTCGGCGGTCGCTGGCTATGTCTCCGCCATCCGTTTTTACAAAGGTCCGGAAAATCTCGGCACCCACACGGTCACTCTTTGGGACAATGCCGGAGAACCCCTCGGCACAGCGACCGTGACCAACGAGACCGCCTCCGGTTGGCAGCAGGCAGATTTTGCCGCACCGATCGCCATCACCGCCGATACGACC
>CAZYXI010000035.1:7638-8191 GCA_964651215.1 uncultured Candidatus Peribacteria bacterium | reverse complement strand
TTACTCAGCCGTTCGCCGCTCGTGTACCCCGAAGGGCCTTACCGCTCGACTTGCATGTGTTATGCATCCCGCCAGCGTTAATCCTGAGCCAGGATCAAACTCTTTTGTTGAAGACAGGATAAATCCTGTCTGATTTCGAAAAGCATTACTGCTTCTCAAGGTCTAAGAGCCCCCGCCGAGGCGGGGAATTTGATTCCTTTTTAGGTGTTGTTTTTCCATTTTTGGTTTGTGCCAAAACAACAAGACACAATTATTGCGTTCTCTTTTGTACCGAAGATTTCAAGGGTCAAAATACTCGCGCCTCTTGTTGAAGCGCCCAAGCAGTTTTTCAGATTCTCGGTTCCGTGTCAAGATTTTTTTTGAAGAAAAAGTGATTGCTGGTCTGCAATTGGGATTTTATCTATCAGGCTTGTGGCAAATGAAGAGTTATAAATTGGAAGAGGGGCAAACCGAGTGTGATTTCTTCATGTACCCCGACTCGTTTCAATATGACGAAAAACGGCGGAGACCCGGATCGGAGTCTTCGCAGGGAAACAAAGTGGATACAAGAATT
>CAZYXI010000035.1:1391-7538 GCA_964651215.1 uncultured Candidatus Peribacteria bacterium | reverse complement strand
ATGATTCAGGATTCAAGATTTCCCTCCCGATTCCGGTCAAGCCGGAATGACTCTTGGTCAAAGGGCTTTAGTGTTTTTGTTCAAACAAGAAACATCCGGAGCAACTCAGGAGAGTTGCTCGTTCTCAAAGCCCATCCCTATACGGATCTGCACTTCTGTTTAAGTGATATAGAGTAGCACCATGATTTAAATCATCGCTTACTGGTGATTTGCCATCTTCTGGATTTAATTTTTTTGCAATTTTCTCGTTTGTTTTAAGTCTTTCTAATTCTACTGCAGCATATTCATTCAACATACTACTGCCCAGTTGATGAGCTCTGGTCAATAAAACTCTTACCCTATCTTTACACCACCTAATAGCTTCATGCACATTCCTGGGCGATCTTTCACGACTACCATTGCCTTTGTCTAAATTTTTCATAAATAAGGTAAAAATAATTAGGTAAAATGGAATATTACTTTTTAAATACTTAATTCATTTTTGTCAACACATTTCTCAAAACTGTTTCAAAAATCTTATATCATTCTCTAAATATTGCCGCAAGTCGTGGATCAAGCATTCCTGTTTGTTCCAACTTAACGTAATAAGGCAGAGCCCGGATCGGAGTCTTCGCAGGGAAACAAAGTGGATACAAGAATTATGATTCAGGATTCAAGATTTCCCTCCCGATTCCGGTCAAGCCGGAATGACTCTTAGTCAAAGGGCTTTGGTGTTTTTGTTCAAACAAGAAATATCCGGAGCAACTCAGGAGAGGTGATCCTTCTCAGGTTGCTCGTTCTCAAGCATTTTTTCTAATCTTTTCTTTTCATCCTCCATCATATCGACCGGATCAATGCTAAAACACATTAACTTGCTGAAAACCACTATAATTAAAGGTCTGATAAATTGAAAATATTTTTTTTCTACATAATTGTCGCCTAATTTCTTTTCTTTGTCTTTCATGTTATCTGCGCAGTCAACAAGCCATATCCCCCTCTCGTCGATCATGATGTTTGTTGACCTAAGAATTCGATCAGTAGCAAATTTGGCTCTAATAAAACTTTTAATTTGGAATAACGTTTTTAATCTTTTTTGCCATTGCTCGACTAATGATAGTGAATTTTCACAAGCTATGCCCCCATCCCATCCACGATAATCCGCTAACACACCTGATTCTCTATACATTGCGATACAGCCATCAATGAATTGCAAGAGGTCTGTTATAGTTTTATCATCCAGTTTTCCTGACAAATCACATAAAACTTGTCCCTCAATTTTCTTTTGAACGATTACCCAATTACCATTTATGTTGGATATTTTGGTAGGTGGGATAAATTTGCCAAGATATTTTTTGTGCGCACAAAGAGCACCCTTAAGTTCATTAGCAGTAGCATCAGATAATGGCTCATGAGGAACTTTGAGAATATATCCAGATTCCCGTCGGTTAGTTATGTGTCCGCATGCTGATGTCAATCCTCGTGTTTCAATTTCTCTATTAGTAGAAAGAGGGGTTAAGCTGATTGCTCCCATATTGTTTAATACTTTTAATACATTATTTTTTAATAATAATTTTATAAATTGTCAACACCTTTCTCAAAACTGTTCCAAAAATCTTATATCATTCTCAAAAAATTGCCGCAAGTCGTGGATCTGATTGCGGATCATCACCTGACGTTCGACCCCAAAACCAAAGGCAAAACCGTTCCATTCCGCCGGATCGAGCCCGACATTCTTGAGCACATTCGGATGCACCATGCCGGCACCGCCCAGCTCGAGCCAGCCGTCTTTTTTGCCGTCGAAGCGCGCATCGACTTCGAGACTCGGTTCGGTAAACGGAAAGTACGATTGGCGAAAACGGATCTCGATGTCCGCTGCGATCAATTCGCTGAGTGCGGAAGTCAGCACAAATTTGAGATGTGCAAGCGAGATGTCGCGGTCGATCATCAGCCCTTCGATCTGATGGAACATCGGCGAATGCGTCGCATCGGAGTCTTTGCGGAAGACTTTGCCGGGAGCGATGATGCGAAACGGCGGCGTGCCTTTTTCCATCGAATGGATCTGCACATTCGAGGTCTGCGTTCTGAGGACGTGTTTTTCGAGGTTACGTACCCAAAAAGTATCTTGCATTTCGCGAGCGGGATGATGCTCGGGGATATTGAGCGCATTAAAGTTGTGATGTTCGTCATCGATCTCCGGTCCGTCGGCGACCTCGAACCCCAGACGTCCAAACACTTCCTCCGCTTCGCGGATAAACGCGCTGATCGGATGCGGTCTGCCGGTCACCAGCTTTGGCGCCGGTGCCGTATGATCAAAAAATCCCTCGGTTTCGACGCTGTCGGTCAGCTCGGTCTTTTTTGCGTCCAGCGCAGCAAGTACGTCTTGTTTGACTTCGTTCGCAAATTTGCCCATTTGCGGGCGTTCGCTCTCCGGCAAAGTCGGGACTTGCTTCAGTATCGCCGCGAGTTTGCCCTGTTTGCGACCGAGAAACTCGATATCGATCGCCTCCAACTGGGCTGCGGATTTGGCGGCGGCGATTTTGCCAAGCGCATCTGTTTTGATCTGCTGAAGTTGTTCTTTCATCGGTTTCAAATGATTGCTTGTGGCATTTTGTCACAGAGCACGGCGATTTGCAATTTGCAATTTCCTATTCTGCGTCGCTCCTGTTGTGGGTTATATCCTTGGTGCGGAAACAGGGGTCTCGCAATGATACGATTATGTTCACATTAGCCGATACAACAAGATCCCCGCTTCCTCCCGAAAGCACACCTTGGGCGGGGATGACGCATGTGTGGAAGAGTGTCATTTGTAATCCTCACATCTTTGTGGCAAAAAATGACCACCTCATTTTTTCTTTGCAATCGATGAATTTTTGGCTGATGAAATCCGAACCGGAGTGTTTTTCATTCGACGATCTGCTCGCTGCGCCCAAGCGGACTGCCGCATGGGACGGAGTGCGCAATTATCAGGCGCGGAATTTTATTCGTGACGACATGAAGTGTGGTGATAAAGTGATTTTTTATCACAGCAATTGCACGCCGCCGCATGCGATCGGAGTGATGCAAGTCGTGCGCGAAGCGTATCCCGATGCGACTGCTTTTGACCCAAACTCCGAGCATCCCGACCCCAAATCGACTCCCGAAAATCCGCGCTGGTTTGTGGTGGATGTCCGGGCAGAACAAAAATTCGCTCGACCGGTGTCACTTGCCGAAATGAAGAATTTTGTCGAACTCGCGGATATGCAACTCCTGAGGCCAGGGAATCGCTTGTCTGTCATGCCGATTTCTAACCAACATTTCGAGTTCATCACCCGACTCGGAGGTATTGCCACTGATTAGATCCCCCATCTTTCTTCCATGCTCAAAAGCGCGCAATCTGTTCCTCGGCTTTTTTGGCGGAAGGGACTTGCCTATGAAAAATTTTGCAATCGTCGACGCACCGATCTGCCGCGCAAGATCTGAAACGCCTGCAACCCCATAAGCGCAAGCAGTAGTTGCATCGGTCCGAGTCCATACGCAAAGAGTCCGAGTGCGACGACGATCACTCCTCCGATGATGCGGAGCTGTCCGCATTCTTTTTCCAGTTGGCAGCGGTCGTTGCGGATAGCGTAGGAAGTCTCGATCAGCGCGAGCGAGAGCAGCGAGATCGCCATCGCAGCGGCAAGCAAGATATCGACATGGAGCCATGAAAACGCCGCTTCTTGATATTTGACGAGGTTGATGATGCCGGCACCGAAGGCGGTAAGTCCCACCGCCATAAAAAAATGTCCATAGATCCAAAAACTAAACCAGGGAAAATCGGGTAAGCGTTCTTCTTGCATCACATCATCAAAATAGATCCACCAGAGCGAACAGGTGAGAAGAATACCAAAAATGCCGGAAGCGATGATGCCGGGCGTGACGATCGTCAATTCGTTGATTCCGTGCAAAATACCGATGATCGCCTCACCGAGCAGGATGATCGTAAACAAGCCGAATCTGCGGTGCATGTGCGACGTGTTGAGCTTTGGCATTTTTGACTGCAGCGCAAAGGTAAACAGCGGCGTGGCGAGATCAAAAACCAGCCCCAATCCCCAGAGGACAAACATGTACGGACTTTCTACAAACAACGAAATCGTCCAAAGCATGATCGAGATCGAAAAACCGGTCACATAGCGATCGGTGAGTGGACGCGCAATGGGGTTGCTGCTGCCGGCGCGGAACCAAAGATAGACAAGAATGAGCCGCGCAAAAATATACGAGATCGCAAAGCCCGCAGCGTATTCTTCCATGCCGGCGCCGACGGTGATCGCCATGCCGCCGACCGGCAACATCTTGAGAAAAGTAAAGAGGCGGTGACTGACATCATCTGTTTCGAAGCGGTTGTTGTAGATGGTCGAGCTGAGCCAGACCCACCAGACCGGAATATACAAAAAGACGAACTCGGCAAAACTTGTCCACGAAATATCGTCTGCCAAGCGTTTGGCAAGTGCAGCGACAACGGCGACGAATGTCACATCATAAAACAGCTCGAGCCACGTTTCGGTACGCTTGTGATCTTCGCCGCCGGCGAGCTTTGGCTTTTGCCAAAGCCGTGTGATGATGGAACGTGTGATCCCCATTTTTTCTTGTTTGTAAAACCATGCTCAGAATAGGTTATTTTGTGTGGGAGGGCAAACATGTCTTGGGCGGTTCGGTGTTGACTTTTCGACCATAAAAAACAGGCGTGATATTTCTATTCGATACGATAAGCGTTTTTATAAGCTTGAATTATTCGAATATCGATTTATGAATAATATCGGAGCCGCAATTTTTGTCAGCTAATATTATTATCAAGGGAATGAGTCGAATGGGGTTTTGATATTATTCACTTCCTTTCTCACCATGGCACGATCGATTTGATCAATATCTTCCAGCGTTCATAAAACCACGTCGGGCGGATATAACACTCTTTGATCTCCGGTGAAGCGGAGAAGAAAAAAATGCGACTGGCGCGGTTGCCGTCTTTGTCGCTGACCGCGGCGCGAATATAATATTTGCCGTAGGGGATGATGACTTTTTTGGAGCGGAAGTTGCTTTCGTTGCGACTGCGATTGAGTTGTACTTCCGGAAAATCATCCCATTCTTGCTGTTTTTCCGGCGGAAGCTCCGCATCATCATAGAGCTTGATATGGATCAGTCCGGCGAGTTCGTTGCTGCCAGCCGGAATATCGACTCGGTAGTGGTCTTGCTGAATAGTCTCGCTCGAGCTTTGCGCCGATTTCGGCTCGCTTACCCACAGCATCACAAGCGAATCGAAGCCGCTGACCGATTTGCCGCGTTCGTCCCAGAGGTCGGTCAGTTTGCCAAGACAGTTTTTGTGCATCTGTCCTTTTGCTTTCACTTTGATTCTCATCCAATATTTTTTCGGCCAAAATTCACTCGTCACTTTGTCGAACTTCCGACTGGAAGTCTTGAGGTAGCGAGCGGTGCAGGCAAGTTCGAGAGACATGATTGTGTCGATTGGTTACGCGCTTCATCCTAGCAGAATGCGCCATCTCGCGGAAGTCGGAATCGGTTTTTTTGCGGGTTTGCTTCTCTTGCAAGTTTGCGTATAGTCGGGAGAGGAGACATCTTCCCTTTGATATTTCATCAGACATGAAAAATTTTTTCCTCCTTTCGCTCGCGATTTTGCTGTTTGCCGCTTGTGAAGCTCCGCCTGAAACGACTCGTATGAACGAAATACTCCGTGAAGATATGATCGAAAAAGCGGTCGAACAAGGGGACATGACACAGCACATGCAAGGGATCCCTGATTCGACGCACATCGGATGTCAAGAAGGCGAAGTCGTCAACGGGGTTTGCGTTCCGGCGACGGAAGGGGAGCAAAATGCCGATCTGTTCGAGTCTGTCGATGAGCTGCCGGTTGCCGCGGAAGATGTCGTTTATTTGGAAGGATTTGGTGGGTATTTGGCACAGCCCGAAGCCGAAGGGGAGTATCCGGGTGTCGTGATGATCCACGAATGGTGGGGGCTGAATGATAACATCCGCACGATGGCGAAACTGTTGGCGAACGAAGGCTATGTCGTACTCGCCGTCGACCTCTATGGCGAGTCCACCGACGAGTCATCGCGTGCCGGCGAGCTTGCTTCCGCTACCCGTGCCGACACCGAGGCGACCGTTGCCAACCTCCGGTCCGCCGTCGCGTATTTG
>CAZYXI010000035.1:0-1381 GCA_964651215.1 uncultured Candidatus Peribacteria bacterium | reverse complement strand
CCTACCTTCGCAATCTTCCGAATGTTCAGGACGACAAAATCGCTTCAATGGGATGGTGTTTCGGCGGACAGCAGTCACTCAATCTGGCGCTTGTTTCCGATGATCTCGCGGCTACGGTGATCTATTACGGACAACTCGTCTCTGACAAGGAGCGGTTGCAATCTATCGATTGGCCGATTTTGGGTGTGTTCGGTTCCGAAGATACCAGCATTCCCGTTGCCGAAGTCGAAGCCTTTAATCAGGCGCTCAAAGATCTAAATATCGAGCAAGAGATCTACATGTATCGCGGCGTCGGGCATGCTTTTGCCAATCCATCGGGAAGTCGGTATGCGCCGGACGAGACCCGCGACGCTTGGCAAAAGACCATCGATTTTCTCGACAAGAATCTCAAAAATGAGTAGGGTGGCGACGTTTTGAGTCACCATTACGTTTTTTTGATTCCCTACCATGAGGAAGCTTTGGTCGCAGTCTTGGCGGATTTTTCGGGAAAAACGCGCTTCATTTTTGCTTGGTGGCGCGCTCTTGTTGCTGAGCTCGCTCTTTATCTGGCTCTACTATCAGCCGACGACTTTTTTGTATCATAACGAATTCGTCCCCCATTTTGCCGCCGTGTTTTTTGAAGTGGCATTGGCGATCCTTGTTATCGAAGAGATTTTTAAATCCAAACAGAACCTCGAAAAAAAGAAGGAAAAGCGCCGCTTTTTTATGAGCAAGATGAAGGACAAGAGCATCGATACCAAACTCCTCGAGTTATTACAGGCGATCGAACAATCGGTACAGCTCCTCGATAAATATCGCAAACAGAACAATCTCGAGAAATACAAAATCGACGAACTCCGTCTCAAGCTCTTTGAAAAACATTGTCCCAATTTCGATCGGACAAAGGAGGTCAAAGTACTCCTCCTCGAAAAGAAATCCCAGGACCCAAAGATACAAAAGATCATCAATGTCAAAAGTAATTTTCGCAAAAACTTTGCACAATTGATGGCAGAATGGGATATCAAGCTAATGCACATCATCGAGAGTATCAGTCTGACTTCATACCCGCACGACACCAAATATAATTCGTGGGATTATATCGTCAGCCTTCAAAAACAGATCCAAAACTTGTCACGATCAGACGATTTCCCACCGGTACATACGGATGAAGAACGGCTTCTGCAAAAGAACAATATGTTTTTGGCAGCATATATCCTCACGCTCAAATCGTATGCAATGGTATTGATGGATTACGAATACGATTTTCACGTCCATGGGCTTTCACAAGTACACAACATTGAATTCGTGAATAAGCTGTATGAGTGCATGAAGAAGTGATTGTTACGACTATAGCCTAAATCAGCTCTTGCCAAAGAAATGATTTTTTATTAGTATTC
The DNA here is from genome assembly GCA_964651215.1 of uncultured Candidatus Peribacteria bacterium. GTDB lineage: Bacteria > Patescibacteriota > Gracilibacteria > CAIRYL01 > JBGSOV01. The sequence continues at coordinate 5 of CAZYXI010000035.1, read as the reverse complement.
CGTGG
>CAZYXI010000034.1:0-8235 GCA_964651215.1 uncultured Candidatus Peribacteria bacterium | reverse complement strand
ATCACGCCCATCGAACGCCTGAGGAGCTGCTTTTGGGACTGCTGTAAAGTCGTGATATTAAAGCCATCGATCTCGACGGTGCCAAAGGTGGGTTTTTCCGCACCGAGCAGCATGTGGATAAGAGTCGATTTGCCCACACCCGAAGATCCGACGAGTGCCACCAATTCACCCTTCCGCACGGTAAAATCGACATGTTCGAGCACGCGCAGATGACCGTAATGTTTTTCGATGTTGCGAAAGCGGATCATTTGTCTTTTTGTAAGGTTTGTTTTCAGGCTATTGTAGCGGAATTTATTGAAAAACTCAATGAAAACGCTTTCTGCTCACGCAGCCGAGTAAAGATCGACTACTGGTTGAGGAGTTGCTGTTCGCTCGAGGCATCAAGAATATCGAGACCACCGACGATTTTGATGTCCGGAAACGGGAAGAACACGGCACGGACTTTGCCGGAGATATCATCAAAACTCACAAACGGAGCCGGGACACCGCCGATCTTCCAGGCGCGCGAATCCGAACTGCCGGTACGATTGTCTCCCAAGACAAAGACGGTCTCCGGTTGGACATCGACGATCGAACCGCGGATGTCGAGTTCACTATTACAGTTCTGCGAAAAGCACGTCATTTCCCGATTGGTATCGTTCAAAAAATCGGTGCGGATGCGGGTCTCCTCGCCATTTTGCGGAGTCACAAACACTTGTCCGTTTTGAATGCGGACACGGTCTCCCGGAACACCGATGATGCGTTTGACATAGTATTGGCGCGATTCGCAGACATTGCCAAAATCGTAAGGAAGGGGATCGGTGGCAAGTTTTTTGAGTGTACAGAGCCAGCCGTTTTCGACGGTGTGGGTGTCGATCGGAGGATGAAACACGATCACATCACCGCGTTCCGGATCACTGATGCGATAGCTGAGCTTATCGACAAGGATCAGTTCGCCATCGGCAAAGTTATCATCCATCGAGTGTCCGACGACGGCAAACGGCGAAACGATAAAAGTGCGGATCAACATGACGATCGCGGCGATCACCAAAAAATTAAGCAGCAAGAGCAAAAACGAGACAAAGCGATTATGCGGCTTGTGCTCGTGCCACTCAAAAGTCTCTTTTGATTCCGCTGGCGGTATCGGCTGTTGCGGTTCTGTCGATGAAGGTGTCTTCGGAGTGGGAGACGACACTTGTTCCGGCACTTCATCCACTTCTGTCGGCGTTGTCGAATCATCTTCGCTTTGCGTCGGTTGTTCCTCTGTTTCGGCAGAGAGAGCTCCTGAAAAAAAACGCTTTTGCATTTCTTCTCTTCTCAGTTCTTCCGGCGACTTGTCATTCTCGTCTTCGCTGCTCACTTCATCAAAAATATCGTCATGTATTCTCTCTGAATTTTCTGCGAGAGGCAAGTTGCTTGCGTGAGAAAAATGTCAAAAAAATGGAGTCGATCGGAAACACCGTGCTCATTTTTGAAAAAATATCGGGAGTCGCATTGAGTTTTTTGTGCCACTCTGAAACAATCTTAAGCAACATGGCATGGGACAAAATCCTCTTTCGGCGATACCTTGAAGAAGGTGAAGAAATCCTCTTCATCGCTCATAAACATTGGATATCACTCCTTGCGGTCGCCAGTAAGACCGCATTTTTTGGATTTGTCCTTCCATGGGCGATCTGGATGTTTTTTCCGGGCGTCTTTTGGGGGGCGGTAATCTGGACGGCATTGTTTTGGTGCTACTTTCTCTACCACTTCATCGATTGGTATTTCGATGTCTGGATCGCTACCAATAGCTCTGTGATCTATCTCGAATGGCGCGGGCTTTTTCATCACCTGAGTTCCCGTATTCCATATTCCGAAGTGCGCGAAGTGTCGTACGAGATCGAGGGGATCATCGGACTGCTCCTGAGGTATGGCAACGCTTCGATCGGTATGGCGACCGGCGGACAGGTCGAACTTTGTAACGTCGGTTCACCGCGCAGAGTTTCACTCCGGATCACCGAGATCCGCGACCGTTTTCTTGCCGAACAAAAGATCACGCAATCCGATGCGTTGCAATCGCTCTTGACCGATCTTGTTTCGCGACATATCGACGAACGCGGCATCCGTATCAAGCAGTCATGATCCTCGGTATTTGCGGCAAGATCGCCGCAGGCAAAACCGCTCTGGCACAACGTATTCTCACGGAAGAGTCCGTTGTGATCGGTCATACGAGAGTTGCGATACCCGATCCGCAGATCCTCGAAGTCGATCATTTGGCACACGATCTTTTTTTGCAGCCCGACATCATTGTTAGAATCGCGTCGGAGTTTGGGAGCGGAGTCATCAACAACGGACACGTCGATCGCGCCGAGTTGTCCAAGATCGTTTTCGGCGATGCTGAGCGCTTGGTCGCACTCGAGCGGATCCTTCATCCGTTGATGCGTACGTTGGTCGAAGCTCGTGTGTGTGATGCTCGGAAGAGTAATGTCAATCTGCTCTTGGTCGCGGCGCTCCCTCGGTCATTTGGCTTTGCCAAGCATTGCGACGAAATCATCTCTCTTCCGATCGACAAGCAATCCGCTCTTGAGCGTGTCCGGCTGCGGAATCCACAGGTCTCACTCGCACAATTCGAAATGATCTGGCAACGACAAGCGACCGAATACCCTTGCCCAAAGCTGAAAAAAAAGTGACAATCCGAATGCAGATTTCTCTTTCCTCCCCCGTATGCGATCACTCTACATGCTTCCTTTCGACCATCGTGGTTCGTTTCAAAAAATGATCCTCGGTCACCGCGATCCGCTCAGCAATGCCGAACGAGAAATACTCATCCATTTTAAAGGCATTATTTTTGCCGGTTTTAAGTTGGTTGCGGAGAAGCGAGGGATCGAAGATCTGGGGATCTTGGTGGATGAAGAATTCGGCGAAGAGATCCACCGTGAGGCGCGTCGGATCGGCGTTCGAAACGCCCTGTCGATCGAACGCTCCGGACAACCGGAATTCGATTTCGAGTACGAAGACTGGAAAGACCACATCCGCAATATTCAACCGTATTATGCAAAGGCACTGGTGCGCGTGGTGGGAGGATCCGATAATTCCGTGCAAAACCAGCGTCTTGCGGAACTGGCTCGGTTTTGTGCCGACGAAGGCTATCATTTTTTGTTGGAGCCGCTTATCTTTCCGTCCGATGCCGATCTCAAGTCTGTCGGAGGCGACAAGAAGCGCTTCGATCAAGAACTTCGTCCCCGACGTTTTGCCGAAGCGGTCGCCGAATTCCATTCCGCCGGTGTCCATCCCGACGTGTGGAAGATCGAAGGGACCGATACAAAAGCAGCGATGGACATCTGTTCCGATGCCGTTTTTGACGGTGGCAAACCGAATACCGAGATCATCATCCTCGGTCGCGGCGAAAGCGCCGAAAAAGTCGCCGATTGGCTGAAGGCAGGGGCACAGTCACGCGGTGTGACCGGATTCGCGGTCGGACGCACCATTTTTGCCGATGCCCTCAAAGATCGTCACGACGAAAAGATCACCGATGAACAAGCTGCTGAGGAGATTGCCCGTCTCTACGAGCATTTTATCGATATTTACGAATCCGCGCGTTCCTGATCGCCCCCCTCGGGTGCCATTGCTCGCAGGTCTCCTCTCTTGGCTTTCTCGGTTCTATTCATGACAAACAGACTGTAGCCAAGATATGCGAAACCGGACAGTATCAAGAGCACAAAGGCGATTATCCTGGGAACGGGAATCGCTTGTGATTCGTTTTGAAAAGTTCCGTCATAGCCACGGAATTGCTTGGGGATCGTATTGGAGAGCTCTTTGACTTGTGCATTCGCCGATGCGAGTTTTTCTTCGATATTCTGGACGGTCAGTTTGACGATGTCCGTATCAATATTCATTTTGAGAAGGAGTCCGCCGATCCGCAACATTTTTTCATAAAAGATGGTGCTGTTGACCGCCAGTTGATATCGCGAGACTTTTTCCATTACCGGATCATGCTGATGTTTATAGATCGGTCCATCGGCGAAGACCAAGGGGATCACAAGCGGAGTAAACGGCGTAGCGGCTTTGGCAAATCCCGCTGCGGCATTCATCGCCGTTTTGGTTTCGTCATGGGTCAATTGATACAAATAGAGCCACTTTGCGAGCCCATCATATTCGATGAAGTCTTGTTGTATATTGAGAAACGCATTCTCGGTGGCATGAGCGAGCGAATCGTACAAGAGACCGACACTGCCATTGGTTTGCCCGAGAAACAGGCGCTGCATTTTTTCCGCATCGATCACCGCGCCGTCTGCCACGCGCCCTTCCGCCATGATGCGGTCGGTATAACTCCGAAAGTACTCGCGCTGCGCTTCGAGGGATTCGATGCTTTCATGTTCTTGAAAGCTGTTCTTCTTCACCATTTCCGCAACAATACTCAAGAATTCTTCCCCGAACTGCTGATGTCGTTCGCGGAAATAATTGATCACGGCTTTCTGAAACCAACTTTCGCCCCATTCGCGCCCGCTTGTCTCTTTGGTCGCGACGAGATCAATCAGTTTTATAAAGAAGCCATTGATGACGTTTTCGTCCAATTCGGGAGTATGCAAAGCGATGGTATTACCGGAAACACTACTCGCCAGTTCCACAAAGTGACGCGGGTAGTCGTGAAGGATTTCTTCCAATTGCGCAAAGTTCCCCGCATCAGACGAATGTTGGGCGACCGCTTGCTCGAGCTTGGTCAGGAGACCGCTGATGGGATCATACAGATCGACTGTTTCCCACAACTGATTTCGCGCCGCTTTGCCGATATTTTGGCTGACGAAGTTGACGGTATTCACTCCCCGATGCAGCAGATAGATAATGTTTTCGAGTCGATACAGACCCGAAATCATCCGTTCGCCCGCTGAGTGATCTGGTGCTTCCGCCAACGCGGTTTCAAAATCACCGATAAATTCTTCGATAATGATGTTTGACGGTGCGAATTCGCTGCTTGCCAACGATCGATAGCTCTTTTCCACACGTCGTTGCAAGGCGGCGATCTCTTCATCAAGCTTCATGATCACGGTGAATTCTTTGATCTGGTTATCCTCCGCCGGTTTAGGGTTGGGGATTTTGAGTACGCCTTGTTCGTCCGTCAACAATATTTCTTGTCCGCTTGTTTCTTCCAACTTCGCTCCTCGGACCGGAATGATCGCTCCTTCCGGAGTAACGGTGACGACCTTGAGATAGGCAAACGGTCCCTCAAAATCGATGGCGGTTTTTTGTTCTTCAAAACCAGCTTTTGTCACCGCGAGAAAATGTTTGTTCCGCAAGGCGATCGGTATTTCTTTGTAGCGCTTCGTGTCATCCGCATCACGATAGTATACGATGATGGTATTGGACGCAGATTCCGCCTCCGTCGAAGTAATATCCGGTGCCGTGTAGGTAAGGAGATATTCGGTGCGTAACCGTTGGACATCCAGTTGTCCGACCAATGAGCGATCGTTCGCCGCGAGGTCAAAGTCGAGTTTTTTGATCACTTTCGCTTCATTGTCGATGAGTTTGACGCGCAGGTCGATGGTCGAATCGCCATCTGCCAAAAGCGGCAGCGCCTCTTCATCAAATTCCACCGTCATCTCATAGCGCTCGATCGGACGTGGCTCCGGTTCCGGCGTGACGGTTGCAGTCGCGTTCGGTGAATAATATGCGGCATGTGCCGCTTCTCCTCCGCAGATCATCACGAGACTGATGATGAGATTCCCGACAAATACCATTCGGAAGAGACGCATGTGGTTCTTTATGTGTGAATATTATCTTTTGATTATACCTTTTTTTTGACGTGAACGAAATATCTTTTCTGGAGCGACATTTCAATTCTTCCACTTCCAAAAAACCCCACTCGGTCCGAGTGGGGTTTTTGAAATGTACTACGCTTGTTTTGGGCAAATCCTTATTCGAGTCCGAAGAAACGGACGATCAACTCGGCGAATTCGCCGCGGGTGATGACCTTGTGTGGACCACAGACCACTTCGGCACCACCGATAATGACGTCGTCTTGGAAAGCTGCCTCCATGTAAGGCAAGTACCAAGCACCCGCTTCGAGGTCGACACAGGTCGTCGTGCCTGCTGTCAGTTCTTTGTCGGAAGCAAGGTAAAGGATTTTGTACGCTTCGGCTCGACTGATGGTATTGAGCGGGCGGAAGAGCCCGTCACCATAGCCTTTCAGGATACCTTGTTCTTTCAGAAGCAAGATGTAGGGAGCATACCAAGCATCTTTCATTACATCCGGGAACGGATTTGTCTCCACTTCACCTTCGAAGACAAGTCCGAGGACTCCGGCAATGATCTTGGATGCGGTTGCACGATCGAGCTCCGAAGTCGGATCGCCATCGCTATTGAGGATGCCGCGATCGGTCAAGGCGCCGAGATAATCGTCTTCATCTGAGAAGAGGCTTCCTTCGCCATCGCTGTCGAAGTCGGATTCTTCGTAGGTGTCGCCGTCATTGGTCTCGGTCGCATCGGCATCGACAGTGATCGAGTAGCTCGCATGCTTCCAACAGAGTGGGCGTGCGGCATTCGCCTTGATGCTGATATTGACGGTGCCAGAGCTGATCGCGACTTCCGAAGTGTCGGCGGTGACGGTGTAGAAACCTTCTTCTTCGGTCACTACCGGCTCGACGAACTGATCATCGACTTTGACGGTGATACCGTCAACAGTAGCGGTGTCACTTACCGTAAAGGAGATATTCGGAAGTGTGTTGTAGGTACCGTTTTTGATCGGAGTGATGGCAGAAAGGACAGGAGGATTGGCGCAGAAAGCACGTCCACCGCCACCGCCTCCACCACCGGAGGAAGTGCTGCTGACTCCTTCCGAACCGCTGTTGTCGGTCGAAGTGGCTTCCGGAGTCGGAGTTGCTACGGGAGTAGGTGTCGCATCCGGGGTAGGTGTCGGATCTACCGTAGTACAGGTCTCTGGGCTTACCAGTGCAACTTCTACAGTAATGTCCGTAGCAGCATATCCGCTGATATCGAGAGTTACCGCTTGAGTCGTAATGGTTGGATTTGTCAAACCTGGACCATAGTCGTTTGGCGTATCACCAATGGCAAGCGTGACAATACCTTCGGTAAAAGGATCATCGTAGCAGCCATCAAAGACAAAGGCAGCATCACCAGTTACTGCGACATATTCACAGACGATCGGAGCTTCACCACTCGTAACGAACTTGAGGAATGCAGATCCATCAGTAGGAACTGTCCCTGAAGTCAGGGCAAAAGTATCTGGGATGACAACTTCCGTTGCTGCACCAAAATTTGTACTAGCTGTTATGAAGAGTGCTTCATCGAAAGCGGGATCATTGGCTGCCAAGTCGATGGTAGTGAGAGTTTCGCCACCAGTGCATGTTTGACCACCACCAGTGTCACCACCGTTATCGTTTCCTCCATCGCCGTTGTCACCATCGTCTCCGTTGTCATCACCTCCATCATCACCGTTTCCGCCGTCATCATGACAAGCCGGAACAGGACTATATTTGGACCACACACCGTCTTTACCACCATTGATTGTATTGAGAATCATCTCAGATCTCTCACCAGAGACAGAATTGGAATCATTATCTTCAAGCGGATTTTCCCAATCTTCGTAACTGTCATCGAAGTATGTTACTACGTCTCCCTGATTCCATATCTCAACGTAGCCGTCGAAGAAGTTTCCGTCCCGGTCACCGGAGAGAACAGTGCGGATTTTTCCTTCTTGGCGTTCAACAGAGATGCCATCGACATCATCGTAGCCAGCTTCTGTCATATTCGGATCAGTCACGTAGTGACCATCATAGTAGAGGGCAAACGGTGTACCGAAAGGCAGCACACGTCCCTGCTCTCCAAGATAGACGGCATCGGTAAAGTCTTTGTCATTGAAATTGACAGTTGCGAGGACGAGGTCACTGCAGTTGTATTGTGCTTCATCAACGAGTTGGCATGTATTCATGTCACAACCATTGCGAACAGCACTCGTTCTGACGCGACCGCCTTCATCACACTGCTCCCAGACCTGGTTGACTTCTCCATCGCCACAGTAGCCGTTCTGGAGCTCAATATAGAGAATATAATCCTCTACTTCACCTTCCGGAACTTCATATTCATCGTATGGACCATAGGGTGAGAGACCACCCTGGTAACTAATGCGGAAGCGAGCGTAGGTTTCACCCGGTTGCGCGTACCATGGGGTCTTGAACTCAAGCCAGTTGCTGCCCGGATTGACCGGTTTGCTGACGAGAATTTGTTCGCCATCGTCATCCCAGTCACCATCGCGGTTAAAGT
>CAZYXI010000033.1:0-8328 GCA_964651215.1 uncultured Candidatus Peribacteria bacterium | reverse complement strand
GGCCTTCCCTTCAACACGGTCTTTTCTGAGGGTTGCATCCGCGTTCAGGCATGGCTCAAATTAATTCTTTGCGTAAGCATTTTTCTAAATGTAATCTATTGTTGGTTTTTTCTTAATTCATGACTCAAAAAATTGACTATCATTCGAGTGGAGTATCTTACGATCTCCTGGATCCTTTCAAGATAAGGGCGCAAAAGGCCGCGTTGGAAACGAACAACAATCTCTCTGATCTAATTGATAACAATGGCAAAACTCTTTTTCGTCCGATTCAATCTAGTAGGGGAGAAAGTGCATATTTGATCGAGACAGATTTTGGTTACATAGCTCATGTGGAGGAGACACTTGGTACAAAAAACCTTATTGCTGATGCCGTCTATGCACTTACGGGAAAGACTTATTATGATAATATTGCCGAGGATGCGGTTGCTGCAATTGTCAACGATTTGATTACAGTTGGCGCACTGCCGATTTCTATCGCCATGCATTTTGCCGTTGGAAATTCCGAGTGGTTTACGGACGAAAAGCGTTCAGAAGATTTAGTAAAGGGATGGAAACATGCTTGTGACTTGTCATCAGCAATATGGACGGGTGGAGAAACTCCAACACTAAGCGGCATTCTTTTGAATGGCACCTGTCAGATTTCCGGTTCTGCGGTCGGGGTCATTCCCAAAAAGGACTTCGCCATTACATCAGAAAAACTTTGTGAAGGGGATAGGATTATTCTTTTGGAGAGTTCTGGTATCCACACCAATGGTGCCAGTTTGGCAAGAAAGGTGGCAGAAGCAATCCCCGATGGCTATCTGAGTAAAATGCCCGATGGATCGACATTCGGCGATGCACTTTTGCAGCCTACTATCAATTATACTCAGGTTATACGGGATTGTTATTTTGAAAACATTTCGCTGCATTATGCTTCTCATCTTACCGGTCATGGTTGGAGGAAACTCATGCGAGCGACTGAGCCATTTCGATATATAATTGAAAGGGTGCAAGATGTGTTGCCGGTGTTTCTGTTTCTTCAGGAACATGCTCACTTAAATGACAAGGAAATGTATGGCACATTTAATATGGGATCAGGATTCGCGCTCTATGTCGATCCGAACGATTCTCAAAAAGTAATCGATATTTGTGAAAAATGTAATATCAGGGCTATTGACGCCGGTGTTGTAGAAAAGGCGCAAAATAATGAGAAATCGATCCTCATCGCTGACATTGGTATCGAATTCACAGAAGAATCGCTAAAAATTAGGCATTGATCTTGTTTCTCTCATACCCCATGGGCGCGATATTTTCATTAACTGAATTCCAAATCAACATACGACGAACATTTTCTATGGTCGCATGAAAAATGCCGCAATCGTCCTCTCCGGCGGCGGCGCGTTGGGCGCGGCACACATCGGGGTGCTCAAGTACTTGGAAGCCGCGGGGTACCGCTTTGACTATGTCGCCGGTGTTTCCGCCGGATCGATCGTCGGTGCTCTGATCGCGGATGGCAAGTCCACCGCCGATATCCTTGACATTATGCAGACCATTCGCCTGCCGCGCATGGCGCTCGATCTGACTCGGAGTGATTACGGAGTATTGAGCGGCGACAAGTTGCACGATTTTATCAAACGCCATCTCGGAGACCGCGATATCGAAGAACTGGCGTTGCCGCTTTGTATCGGTGCGACCGATTTTACGACCGGCGAACGCGTGCTCTTACGCAGCGGCAAGATCGCGGATGCGGTGCGCTCGTCCTGTTCGATTCCGGCGGTTTTTACTCCCTATTTTCACAAAGGTCAGCAGCGCTGGTTGGTGGACGGGTTTTTGACGCAAAACCTTCCCCTCGATGTCGCCATCGCCGAGTACAAGGGCGACACGATCTTCGCCATCGATGTCGGTTCGTCCTTTTCGCAAGAAGTCGATTTTACCGCCAAGCATTGGCTCCTCGGCGCCGGCAATATCAAAAAGACGGTCGAGCGCATGTTCCGCATGATGCTTTGGAATCAGCGCAAATCACTCCCACAGGATGATCGCGTGATCCACATCATACCCCGATTGGAAGCGTTTTCTTCGATGGATTACCTCAAGCTCGACAAAATCGTCACCGCCGGCGAAGCCGCCGCCGAAGCGGCGATGAGCGGATAAACTGAAATCGCCCTGCAAAAAACTTGACAAAACTACAAAAAAGAAGGAGAAGAGAGGTGCTTTTATCCAATCACTATGTTTAAAGATAGTGTAGATTCCTCTCGTCCTCCTTCAGAATTAGGTGTCCAAGAATCTGGACGCGCAAATCCTAATGTTCTGTCAAAAAGTGGTCAAGAGAAAAATCCGGGAAAAATAAGAAGTCGTGTTCGCCGAGCATTGTTGGCACTTTTTGCGGTTGCTACTTTGGCGACTGCACAAGGAAATCAGGCGAGGGCGGCTGGGATTGCTCCGAATGATGCGGAATTGGCAGCACTACAAGAAGGTTTTGGGAATGCGGCAGCAGCTGAAAAGAAAAAGTCTGCTGCACTTCGAAATGCCAACGTGGAATTGTGTTTGGAATTAGATGATTTAATTGGAGATGATAAATCAGGCTGGAGTCTTGTTGATGAGGAGACAAGAAAGATTTGTGATAAATTACTTAAATAAAAGATTTTTATGGGATTTGATAATGAACCATCTCCGGAGTCAAACAATAATGACCAGCGAAAAAAAATAGCATTGATGAATCAAATAAATGAAAAAATAAAAAGCAATGAACATGCAGCACAAAATTCAGAAAATAAAACTCATGAATTACAGACAGCAGAACAAAGAATTAATGAGATCCGCCAAATGCCCAACGACGAACAAAAAGTCGCGGCAACCTATGCAGTTTTGCGAGAAAATAAAGATTTGATGAACAAGCACAAAGATCACTTCACAGATACATCGGTCAGTTTTGCTTTTTCAGAAAAGGGCACTACGGAAAGTGGTACGACAATACTCGAAGTCAATCCAAATGAAGTACAATCATATGCTTTTGGAAATAAGTTTGAGACAGAGTCGACAAGTGACCCCACAACCGAAGCAATAGCAAAAGTAGCCGAAACAAGCACCGAAGACTATATTCGCTTGGTCGTTGCCAAAAAACTGAGTGAAGCATGGCTCAAAAACACCGAAGGGGTCCAAGAGCAACAACTGGCTGATCCACTTGATTTTGAAGAACTCAAATCTCTTGCGCAAAAACCGTATTTGGACAAACTTGTTACCACAGCTTCGCTCTTTGCCGGACATTTTTCCAAGAATGATTTTGTCATCAAGATCACACCCGATGAACAGACGATCGGTTCGATCGCCTTTGCCGTCGGCATCGAACATGTGGTCAGACAAATGGAATTTGTGAGCAACATTTATTTTGACGAGACGAAAAATCCGCAATGGCTTGATCCGGAGTTTTTACTTACGGATCCGAATTCGCCTTTGCGTTTACAAGAAAATGGGTATCCGGCATATCATGCTGTATGGTTCAGTAAAAACGAGGAGGATTTTGCCTCGGACGCCGAGGTACAAGTCGCCGAACAAGTGTTAGGAAAATTGGATGATCCTACTTCATAAGTATTACTCTTCATCAAAACACAAATCCGCGTTTCTGCAATTCTTTTTAAAAAAAGAGTGAAACACTCACTGACCTTTTTTCGTTGTTACTAATGTGACCGGAAGTTTGGAACATGTTTTGTTCAAAACCATGGATTCTCAACAAAAAACTGCGTTGGCATGGTGTCGGATGGTTTTGCGCTTGGGCGATGGAATCGGAGGTTTATGGCAATGATTTTCGTTGCGCAGCACGTCGCTGCATTTTTCTTTTTTCTTTCCCATGAAATTTTTCAACAAATTTCTCGCCCTCGGCGTCCTGCTCGGAAGCGTCGCGGTGCTGACACCGGCATTTGCCGCTTTTGACGATGTCGATTCCAACGACCCTTACGGTCCGGCGATCTTGCATTTGCAGCAAGAAGGCATCGTGCAGGGTTTTGCGGATGGAACGTATCGTTCGCAGACCAATATCACGCGTGCCGAGTACACGAAGATATTGCTCTATGCCAAATTTGGTGAAGAGCTCGTGACGCAATGCGATGCCGAATCTTTTCCCGATGTGGAACAGTCGGCGTGGTATTACAATGTGATCTGTTATGCCAAGGACGAAAGCATCGTCGCCGGGTACGGTGATGGCACTTTCCGCCCGAATGACAGCATCTCGTATGCCGAAGCGGCGAAGATCCTTGTGAATGTGATGATCGCACCGACGGAAGAATCTGATGCCGATGAGTGGTGGACGCCCTACACCGATCTGCTTGAAGCGCACGGTGCCCTCCCGCCGACTGTCGGTGTGGCGACCAATCCGCTCTCGCGCGGTGAGATGGCGTTTATGACCTCGACGGTGATGCGAAGCACTGTCGCAGATTTTATCGAGGCAGAGTTTGAAAATAAATTGGTCTATCTCCTCAATCCCGGCACGACGGTCGAAGAACTGCAGAACCATTGTGCGGTCGAAGGCGGTACTTTTGACGAATGCGGCTCGCCTTGTGCGCCCGATGCCGAAGTCTGCGCCGAAGTCTGCGCGTATACCTGTACCGAGATTCCCGATGACAGCACTTTTATCCGTGAACGCTTTGAGACCAAATTGGTCTACGAAACCGGTGATGGGGTGACCGAAGCGGAACTCCGCAACCATTGCGCGCTCGAAGGAGGCACCTTCAATACTTGCGGATCGGTCTGTGATGTCGATGCCGAAGCGTGCATCGAGATGTGCGCGATGACCTGCGAAGGCATTCCGGCTCATTCGCAAGATGATGATGAAGACATGGATGACGAAGATGACGAAGCCGAAGAGACCACTTGGCAAACCTATACCGATTATAGCCTTGGCTTTCGCATCGATTATCCCGAAACCATGACCGTCGAAGAGCTTTCGAACGAAACGATCGGCGCTCATGTCCAGTTTATGGTCACCGGTGAAGATCAAGAACCGGCGACCGAAATCACCGATGGCGCCAGCCTGACGATCGATCATGTCACGCTCGAAACCGATCAGACCTTGTCCGCGTATGTCGATGCCCAGATCGAAGACACCGAAGCGATCGGAGAGATCACGATGGAAAAAGAGGCATACACACTTGCCGGCAAAGAGGGCTTCCGTTTTGCCGCCAATACTCTGGGCGAAATCACTCATATCTATCTTCCGACAGAAGATGGCGAAGCTTTGGCGATTTCTTACAACGTCGCCGATCCGAACGAAAACGGCTATCAAGACCGGATCGATCAGATGCTTGATTCGCTCGAGATCATCGCTTGGAATGTGGAGACATTCGGTGCTACCGAGTTGACGATCGCGTATCCGAATAATCCGGTGTTTGATGTCGAGACCGATGCCGACAGTGTCGCCATCACGCACGCAGTTCCGTACGAGCACGCCGATGTCTGTGATGCAGCCGGCACCGGAGCCACCCTTGCGGAACTGACGGATTTTGATGTCCAAGTCACCGCTCACGAGCAAGACCTGGCAGCGACGGTCGAAGCGCTCGAACCCGAGGGATTTGTCGATGATCACATGACCGCCAATGGCGAGAGTCTGATTGCCGAAGAAGGCTTTATCGATGAAGTCACCTATGGCGACTTGAGCGGCTGGCGCATTACTTCCGGTGCCGAAGGATGCGGCGAATATCGCTATTACTTCCCGATCGAGGACGAACTGACCGTGACGGTATCTCGCGCTTTTGTGCCGGAATATTCCGAGATAAATGCCAATCGTGATGAAGCTCTCGCTGTCGAAGGAGCGATCTTGCCGGAAGAAAACGACCTGGTGTTTGAAGCGATCATCGAGAGCATCAACACCGAGACAACGACTCAATAATCCGGAGACAAAAACAAATATTTCCAAAAGCCGGTCGACCCAGATCGAGTCGACCGGCTTTTCCATTTTCTTGAATCATTCCGCCGCCACAAACGATTCTGCGCGCAGCGCCACGCCGCTCAGATCGACACCGCTCACCACCGCGTTTTTGGCGATGACCGAATTACGCACACTCGCATTGCGGATGATCGCCCCGTCTTCGACGATGGCGTTCTCGAGGACGGCGTTTTCGATCTGCACATCGTTGCCGAGATAGACCGATCCGCCGAAGGTGTTTTTGCCGCTTTGTTTTGCACTGCGGTCGATCACTCTTTCGCCGATGACAAACCGTTGCGCTTGCAAAAACGCACCAAAACTCCCGATGTCGAACCAGGGTTCGTCAAAGCGAAAGTAATCCGCGCGTTCCTTTTGCTTCAAAAAATATTCGAAGATGCCGCCGATATCGTCACTGTGGTTTTTTGAGTAGTCTGTGATTTCGCCGAGCAATCGCTCCGGAAAAAACATGCAGCCGGTGCAGACGAGTGTGCTGTTCGGGTGAGCCGGTTTTTCTTGAAAGGCGGCGATCTCCGTTCCTTCGCCCGGTACGACAACGCCAAAGCGTTTGGCTTCTTCGGTGCTGCCGATATCGCATGCGGCGAGAAGCGGCACGTTTTTGCATTTCTCCAAAAAGGCATGGATGTCGAAACAAAAGAGATTGTCCCCGGCGAGTACCAGAATATCCTCCGCGACTTCGAATCGTTGCATCACCAGTGCCACAGCGGCGAGCGCACCTTTTTTGTGTTCTTCGCCATCGCTGTCTTCGATAAAGATCGTGATATCGCGGTCGCCAAAATCATTGCGCCACTCGTGAAACGCATCGCCAAAAACGGCGTTTGTCGAGACGATGATTGGCAATTCCGGCGGCAACATTTCGACGAGATACGAGATGATCGGTTTGCCGGCGATCTGCAAAAGCGGCTTGGCGGTGTGTTCGGTAAGCGGCCACAATCGGGTCGCAAAGCCGCCGGCAAGGATGATCACCTTCATCGTTTTTGCGAAAGCAGATACCAGAACGACAGCAGCAATATCGCCACGTCTTTGCGCAAAGACCAGGTAAAGATATAGTGCGTGTCGAGTTCGATCTCGCGATCGATGTCTTCTTTGCCGCCCTTGATCCGCTCGAGTTGCCAGGCGCCAAAGATGCCGGGCTTGACGACCAGCCTTCTCCGTTCGTGCAATTTGAGCGCATCGCGCTCTTCTTTGCTGCGCGGTCTTGGTCCCACAAGCGACATTTCGCCATAAAAGACATTCAAGAATTCCGGAAACAACCTGAGCCAGCCGTGCGCATTTTTGAACTCGTATTTCCAAAACACGGCTTCATCCGGACCGGTCGCCATCAGCGTGCTCGTCACTTTTTTGCCGAGAAACAATGGCGAACCAAGCAGCACCACAAGCGTGGCGACAACGAGATCGAGCGTGCGTTTCCACAATTGTCCCCAACCGAAAAGCGGCGAAATACGATGGCGCAAAAACGGCATTCCGGCGACTTCTTCCGAAATCAGATTGCGGCGAAAGGCACCGAGTACTTCCGGCGCGAGCAAGAATTCGAGATACTTGCCTTCCGCAAACGAAAGGAGATTGATCGTCTGTTCGCCGGCTTCGGTCTGGACGAGAGCGGCGATTTTTTCACGTTCGACGATTTTTTCCAATGCATCGAGTTTGCCAAGCACAGGGACCCCTTCGATCGATTTGTCACCGCCACCGAACGGCGCCAAGATCGCCACCGGTTGAAAGCGCGAACCGCTTTGTTGCAGTTTTTTGATAATGGCAGCAGCAGCGCGACCATTGCCGATCACGAGTGTGCGGAGGGCGTTTTTCCCTTGTTGATGCCGTTTGATCGCAACCAGATGCACGAGAGCATGAAAGCCAAAGAGGAGTGCCGCGGTGATGAGCCAGATATAAAGAGGGATCAAGCGTGAAAAAAAGATCTCGCGGCGAAAAAAGAAGATGAGCGGAAACAACAGCGCGCCGATCAGCGCGACATTGATGCAGATGCGCGCGATTTCGGTGAGTGACTTTTCGCGCAGGCTGTACATGCCGAACCACACGAGCAAGATCAGAAACACCGGTACAAACATCAACGCCAATTCAAAATATGGCGCAAAAGGGAAATCGCTACTGTCGAATTGTCCGATGCGCGCGTAATACGCGAGCAAAAAAGCGATGACCACCAAGATGGCATCGATGACGATTTCGAGCAGCCGTTGCAAAATCCGTAGTTTCGCGTTTTTCATCATCCCTGATTGTGCCTGCTAACAGGGGGGTGTGACAAGGGATGGTTGGGTTCTCAAATTTCCGTTGTAGTCTTTGCTCCTTGATCTACTCCTCTTTTTTTTCTGGTTTTGCTGTCTCCGGTTTCCCTGCCAATTTGATCGATTGGATGATGATAATGAGGAGAGAGATAATGAAGAACAATCCTACTAAAAACATTA
>CAZYXI010000032.1:0-8694 GCA_964651215.1 uncultured Candidatus Peribacteria bacterium | reverse complement strand
GCCATTCGTTGCGTCAATCCACTTTGTCCGGCACAAGGCGCCGGTCGCATCAGTTACTTTACGAGCAAAGCCGGCTTGGATATCGCCCCTCTCGGTCCCGAACGCGTGCAACAATTTTTGGATGCCGGACTCATCACCACCATCGCCGATCTCTTCAAACTCACCGAAGCCGACCTGCTCGCCCTCCCGCTGTTTAAAGAAAAAGCGGCACACAATGTCATTGCTGCGTTGGAAAAATCAAAGCACCAACCGCTCTGGCGTCTTATCACCGCCCTCGGCATCCCGCTCGTCGGACCGCGCACCGCCAAAGTCTTGGCAAAAGAGTTTGGCGATCTGCACATTATCGCCGCCGCCGGTCAAGACGAACTCGAAGCGATCTACGATATCGGTCCGCAAGTGGCGGAATCGATCCGTCATTTTTTCGCGCAAACGGAAACGAAGGAATTGTTGGCGGAACTGGAACGTGCCGGACTCTCCTTCTCGGCGCTGCAGGAAGCAAAGATCGCGTCCGAATTCACCGGCAAAAAAGTCGTGCTCACCGGCTCGCTCAAACACCTGACGCGCGATGAGGCGAAGGCGATTCTGGAAAAACTCGGAGGAGAAGTCACCGGCTCCGTCAGCAAAAATACGGATTTTGTCATTTGCGGCGAAAGCGCCGGAAGCAAGCTGGACAAGGCTCGGCAGCTCGGCGTGAATATTCTTGACGAAGCTGCCTTTGTCCAAAAAATCCCGGCTGAACTGCGACCAAACCCCGACGCACTTGAATCCGGTGAAGAATTCAGGCAGACTTTGTTCTAAATTTGCAGACTACATGACCAAACCGCGCGCACAAGCAAAAAAGACTTCGGCGAAACAACCTCAGCCAAAAGCGATATCGTGGTTCAAGCGCGAGCTGTTTTTGCTCGGGGCGATCGCCGTGCTCTCACTCGGCACCCACTTCGCCTTTTTCAACTTTCCGAATCAGATCGTCTTCGACGAGCTCCATTTTGCCAATTTTATCAGCAATCATCTCGCCGGAACCTACTACTTCGATATCCATCCGCCGCTTGCCAAGATCATTCTCGCCGAATCGGCGGACCTCGTCGGACTCGCACCGGATTTTGGTTTTGAATATGAGAAGATCGGCAAGGAATATTCGCATCCGGAGTTTTACAAGTTTACGCGTTTTATCGTGACTTTCTTCGGCTTCTTGTTGCCGCTGCTGCTGTATTTTCTGGCGAGGGAACTCTTTCGTGACAAATGGATCGCCTTTATCGCCGGTTTTTTGGCGGTCTTCGAGAATGCCCTTCTCGTCCATACGCGCTACATTCTGACCGATGTCTTTTTGCTCGATTTCGGAATCCTTGGACTTGCGTTATTGCTGATGCACTTGCGCAAAAGTACGGGAGAAAAATTCCACTTCCCTTCGCTCGTCGGCGCCGGATTGTTCTTGGGCGGTGCGCTCTCGGTCAAGTGGACGGGGCTGGTCTTTCCGGGAGTCGCCGGACTGATCCTGCTCTATGTCTTGGTGCAAAAGCGGGATTTGGTCAATTTTGTCACGCGCTGCGCCATCATCGGCAGTACGGTCTTTGTCGTCTATTTTGCCTCGTTTGCCTGGCATTTGCATTCACTCGACAAGAGCGGACCCGGCGACGCTTTTATGACACCGGGTTTTCAGGCGACCTTGGCAGGAAACGTCAACGCCAATAATCCCAGTCTCGAGCGACCGGGCACGTTCCAAAAGTTCGTCGAACTGAATATTCAGATGTACAAGTCAAATAAGGGCATCACGTCCGAGCACGCCTATGGCTCCAAATGGTACACTTGGCCGCTGATGCAGCGCACGGTCTATTATTGGAATCAAAAAGCGGATAATGGCGATCCGAATACGAACATCGAGCATCGCATCTACCTGCTCGGTAATCCGCTCATCTGGTGGACGGGAGCGGCGATCATGCTGTTTTTTACCATTGCCTGGCTGCTCACACCGCTCTTTCCGATCACGGAGAAACACGGCTTTGCGCTCGCGGTGATCCTGATCGGTTTTTGGTCGAATCTCTTGCCGTATATTCCGATTTCGCGTGTCAGCTTTGTCTATCACTACTTTCCATCGCTGCTGTTTTTGATGATCGGCATGGCGTATTTTTTCCGCAAGTATTGTTGGGGTCGGCAAAATATCTTTGTGACCGTCGCATTTTTGAGCTTCGTGGTCATCAGCTATCTCTACTTTAGTCCGGTCACCTATGGCGTTGCGCTGACGCCGGAGCAGTTTGATGCGAGGATGTGGCTGGGGAGTTGGCGGTAAGATCACGGATAATGTTTGTCCGGATCATAGTCGCCTGGATACGCACCTCCATCGATCAACCTGCCATTGCTAAAAACATAAAAAGTATTGGCGTGCTCGCCATCACTAAATCGATAGAGCCCATTGATATCAGGAGTGGCGATAAAGCCGGCTTGGTCAAAAAGCCTCCCCTCACCTTGCTTTTCAAGATAAATTTCGGGGACTTCGGTCTTGGTGATGGGGATGATTTCTCCGCTATTTTCACGAGGAGAGATGAAAAGGTTTTTGGCATCACCAAATCGCTGCAAAAGACGATTTTTAACAAAAGTCTCGAGGATATTTCGAGAAACAGAAAAGAACATGTCATTTCCCTTTTTCATAAAAACATGACCCTGAATGTCGCTCTCATCATGAGAGTAAAAAACGAGATCTTCGGGTGCAATACGAAGATCAAACCCTTTGTTCCAAAGTTTTTGTACATCTGTAGCGACATCAGCTCCGTGCATTTTTTGAATACCTTCAACATATTGTAAAAAATCTTGACCGGGTTTACGCTCGCCATCAAGCAAAACCTTAAGCCTCAATTTTCGTTTGTCGATTGAATTCTTGTCGGCATTGACTTGATTTCGCAATAATTCACACAGAGCAGATGAAGTGCCATCGCCAAAGAATCCGTCTACGCTTAATGTTTTTCCCCCTTGATGTCGCGTGCTATTCAAATCTTGTTGTAATGCCGCCACAGCCTGTTTCGTATTTTTACCATAGAGTCCGTCGATTGCTTCCGTTCCAGCTCTGTTTCGACCTTTGCTATCGATATATTCAAGATTGTAACCAAGTGCCACGAGAACCTCCTGAATAATGCGTGTATAAAATGGTTTTTTGTAGTTCCCGCGATTAAAGGTATCGCGCTCGGTTACGGCTGTGAGTTTTTTGACTAATGATTGTTTCACCTCTGGATCTAATTTTTGTAAAGACTGCTCAAAAGCACTTTTATGTTCTGACGCAGATTCGTCAGCAGGACGACTTTTTGGTGCATCATAATAAACCAGTCGCCTTTCGTATAAAGAAGATTTGTGACCCGACTGCTGATGAAAGATTATTTTTTGCACAATAAACTGAGATGTTTGTGTTTGTTTATTTTACATTTTTTACTTGTGATTATCAACAAACCTAAAAAAAGGCAGAGCCTTCTCTGCCTTTTGATTTTATTCTTCATCTATGATTTTTGTTGTGTGGCTTTTTCTTTTGGTCATTCTTGTGTGCGCCAACATCAATCCTGTTCCCGTTATCATTATTGATATCCGTAGTAAATGCAGTAGTGCTCCCGGAATCGCCGATCTCTCTGCCAATTAGGTATCCCGTTGCTACATTCGAAGCGGCATACATAGCATCACTAAAGAGATTCCATAAACCTGGCCCCGATGTGAAATGAGTAACAATGTCTCGAGAAATTTCATCAGAATAGCCCTTTAAATGTTCTTCAATAGTATTGCGAGCAGCTTGTGCGAATGCGCCCGTTTGAAATCCCTCTAAAGTGCTAGCCTTTTGAACGAACATCATAATCAGTTGAAGCTCGAGCTCCTTTTGAAACTGATCTTTTTTCTTTGTTTCCGAGATAGTCGTTACAGTCTCTTCTTTGGTAGGTGTGAGAACGAAGCTCGTGTCTTGTCTAATCTGTCTGCCATTAAATGATTCAACTGTTTGCGATTCTTCACCTCCAATGGCACACCCACTCAGGGCAGTAGCTCCTACCAATACAAGTACAATACTTAATTTTGAGCGTTGTTGAGCAGTAGCTAGGGTGGGATGTAATCGTAACTTCCTTCCGATTTCAAGTTGTCCTTGACCTTCGGGAAATCTTTCGTGTCCGTATTTCATAAGTGTTGCAGAAGAAAAAATTTCAGGAAAAAGTAGTCACCAATTTGCTCGTTTGGTCACACAATGAGTATATCCAGGTTGAGTGTGTTTTGTTATCAAAGAAAACGGCACGCCTCCATAAGAACCGATTTGAGTTTCTCTATCTATTTGAGGAGGTGATGTATCACATTGAGTAATGAACTCTTCATCAGAGACAATCGGATTTAAGCGAATAGCCATTTGTCCTTCACCTATGATATTTGAGCATGATCCTGCCAAAACAGCAGCACGCGTATCATTTGAAACATAGACGATTTCGTATGGATAACACTTCCGGTCGATCATACCGTTTTGTTGCGCCCACTCATCATATGTATGTACATCTTCTATGACACCACCTTTGTCTTCAGCATAATCTGCGCATAGCATCGGTGTTACTTGTGCTTCCAATTTTTTGATAATCTCTTCTGCGTTTGGTGCAACAATATTTATCCCTTGGCGTCTTAATTCCAAAATGAACTCCGCAAGCTTTCCTTCTCTTTGTGCAGTATGTACGATTTCCGGAATGGAGTAGTTCTCGTAACCTGGTTTGTATGGTAAGAATGGCTTTCCCTCGGCAGCTTGAGCGTTGCTACCACCTACGGCAAAACCTACAGCTGCAAGTGATCCAGTTAAAGCCAATGCTGCTGACCTTCTATCCATTTATAAAAAACTAAATGCATTTTTATACAGATATTAGTTTGCGTCAATAAAATCACAAGTTTTTATATTAATTTCCGATGACTAGAAAAAAATATAGCGAAAACAACGAAAACAAAACTGATTAACGAAAATAATCTGGTAATGGGAAAACAACAAAAATACGGCAATCTGCGAAAATTACGAAAAAGAGTCAGGTTTTTGAAAAAGAGTGTTACAAGTGGATGACTGTTTTTGGTTGCAAAGACCCATTCTCGACTTCACCAAAACCGCACCATTGTTCCTCAATAAACAGACTCACTTTTCCGGATGGCGCATTATCAAGCACAATCCGCTTCCCATGGCAAAAATCCGCGTATTGATTCTGATCGAGTGTGATCGCAGCAAACGGAAAATCGCCCGCTTGTAATGAAAAAACGTGTTCCCACATGATCTCGTCGGGAGCGATCGCTTGCGCAAGCGCAAATCTCCCGACCGACTCGCGACGTAGTTGTGTGCAGATCGCTGTGGTTTTGAGGGCTTTGCCAAGATCGCGCGCAAAACTACGGACATAAAAACCCGATCCGACCGTAAGGCGAAGCGTAGCATATGGTCGCCCGGCAAATTCCTTCGCGGAAACGAGACCGCTGTCGAGAAGTTCTGCTTTGTGTAACATCACGGTTTTTGGCTGCAGCTCGACGATCTCGCCCTTGCGCGCATGTTTGTATGCCGGCTTGCCATTGATCTTGATCGCGGAATATTGCGGCGGAACCTGCGCGATTTCGCCACAAAAACTCTGAACCGCTCGCTCGATATCGGTTGCGGAAATATCGGGAAACTCCGCAGCAAACTCGAGTCTTCCATCACGATCGAGCGTGTCCGAATCGACACCAAAAACAATTGTCGTCAGATAGGTCTTCTCGGCTTTGAGGAGGGAAGAAAGTGCCTTGGTGGCGTTGTTGACAGCGAGGAGCAAGACCCCACTTGCAAACGGATCGAGCGTGCCGGCATGTCCGATCTTCTTTGTCTGCAGGCGCTTGCGCGCGATACGGATCACATCAAAACTCGTGATGCCGATGGGCTTGTCGATGACGAGGAGTCCACTTTTCTGAACTCCCTCTGCGCCCCCTCCTTGAGAAAGAGGAGGAAGCTCCGCACCAAAGATATCTCCCCGAAGAGCTTTTGCCGCTTGCTGATAATCACTTGTATCCTGCATCATCATTCCTTTTAGAGTTCTTAAATATTGAATCCTGAATCGAAAATAGTATATCCGCAATTGATGGAATGCGATTCCTCTCCCCCTAAGTCAGGGGGAGCTGGAGGGGGTTGAATATCAACCAGAAGACCTCGATTTTTTAAATGAAAAAGGACTTACGATTTTCAATCACTCTTGGCTCGCAAAAGTCTTGAGAATAGACTGTATCACCTGTTTGTCATTCCAAGGCGTCTCGACACCGCCGATATTTCGGGTGTCCAGATGACCCATGCCGGTGACAAGGATCACATCGCCGCTAGCCGCCATTTGCAGAGCGGTTTCGATGGCGGTCTGGCGATCGGGGATCTCGGTGACCGTTTTGTCCAATTCCGCTTCGGCACTGAGTTCGTACCTGACACCGGCAAGGATCTGCTCGCGGATCGTCTCCGGTGGTTCGTGGTACGGTTCGTCATCGGTGACGATGATCACATCGGCATATTTGGCTGCCGTTCTCCCAAGCGATTCGCGGGCATCGGGATCGGGATGATTACCTGCCCCGCCAAAGACGACGATCACACGCTTGTCTTGCACCATTTCTCGTGCGGATCTGAGCAGTTTGGCAAAGGCACCGGGAGTTACGGCAAAATCGACAAAAACGGCAAAATCCTGCCCGGCGATAATCCGCTCCATCCGTCCGGAAACACCGCCAAAATGTGCCAAAGCATTTGCGGCGGCATCAAATCCCACCCCCGCTTGTTCCGCCGCGGAGATCGCAGCCAAGGCATTTTCGACATTAAACTTGCCAAACATCGGGAGAAAGATCTTGCCAAGCGAATCGCCGACACTTTTTTTCACAAAAAAAGCGATCCCCCCTTCGCGTTGCGCCACTTCGCTACCGATCCGCGTCGCCTTGCTGGCGGGATCGAGAGAAAAGGAAGCGACCGAATGCTGCTGCGTTGTCAATTCGTGCTCCCAGGATTTGCCATATTCGGAATCGAGATTCAGCACGGCGGTGCCGGATTTTTTCAGAAGTTTGGTAAAGAGCCGCTTTTTGGTGTTCGCGTAGTTTTCCATCGTTTTGTGATAGTCGAGATGCTCGGGTGAAAGATTGGTAAAGACCGCAATGTCAAACCGAATACCAAAGATCCGCCGCTGGGCGATGGCGTGCGAAGAGACTTCGAGTACGGCAAATTCGATGTGTTGTCGGACCGCTTCGCGCAACAGCCATTGCAGGCGCCACGGGCTGGGCGTGGTGCGCTTGTCGCCGGACAATATCGAATCACCCAGTCGATGCTGAGCGGTAGAGATCGAGACGACGGTTTTGTCCGCACTCCGCAACAAGTGGGCGATCATTTCGGTCGTCGTCGTCTTGCCATCGGTTCCCGTCACCCCGATCACTTTCAGATTTCGAGCCGGAAAACCGTAGTAGCAAGCCGCGCAGATTGCATTCGCGGTCGAGAACCAGCGGCGGACAAAACTGTGTTGGGGAATGATCGTGCGAAGGAATCCGAGCATGAGAAGGAAAAATCAACCGCGTAAGGCATTGAGTCTGAGGAGGAAATCCGCCAATCGGTCGGCATATCCCCATTCGTTGTCATACCATAGCATAAGTTGGACATATTTTCCTTGCAAGACTTTGGTGAGCGGCGCATCCACGATACTGCTGCGGATATCGGTACGAAAGTCCATCGAAACGAGTTCGCCGTCGGAGACACCGATGATCTTGTTCAGTTCGGGTCGCGCCGCTTGCTCGCGGAAGAACTGATTCAGCGCTTCGGCAGTCGTCTCCTTTTGTAAGACGAGGCGCACATCACAGATCGAAACGGTCGGTGTGGGCACGCGGAAGGCGAGCCCATCGATGCGTCCGTCGAGCTCGGGGATGATGAGAGCAAGCGCCTTGATCGACCCCGTCGTCGTCGGGATCACGTTTTCGACCGCGCTGCGTGCACGTCGCAGATCGCGTCCGGAGTTATCCAAAAGATTCTGCGAATTGGTAAAACTGTGGATCGAAGTCACAAAGGCATTCTCGATGCCGAAATGTTCCGCAAGCAGCTTGAGCGGCGGTGCGACGCAGTTGGTCGTACAACTCGCATTGCTCATCACCGGGATCTCCGGCGAAATCCCCTCTTCGTTGACACCAAAGACAAAGGTCGGTGTGTCATCCTTCATCGGAGCGGAGACAAGTACGTTTTTGACACTTCCCCCGAGATGCTTCGCCGCCGATGCTTCGGTTTTGGCATTACCGGTCGATTCGAGCACGACATCGACATCGTAGTCGCTCCAGGGGATCTCGTCCGCGTTTTTGACGGAAAGGCTCGCAACGCGCTTTCCATCGACGACAAAGGCGTCTTGTTCGGCAGTGATCGTATTGGGAAGTGTTCCGTGAAGGGAATCGTATTTGAGCAGATGCGCACGCATTTTGGCGTCGGCGCGCGAGTTGACCGCGACGATTTCGATATCGGGACAATCGAGCAAGATCCGATGGATATTCCGCCCGATGCGACCATATCCATTGATACCGAGACGAATCATAGAAGTGAAAAAAAGATAAGAGGATTGTTTCCCAATCCGGAAAATTTGGCAATCGAATTTTGAAATTTTTCCGGAACAAAAATATGCAAGACTTTTTTGTAGTTTTTGTCATTGACAATTACATATTAGTTTGCAAATATTTGTAACCGAATCGGTACTTTGAAATAAG
>CAZYXI010000031.1:0-8765 GCA_964651215.1 uncultured Candidatus Peribacteria bacterium | reverse complement strand
GACGAACGGCTCAAAGAAGTCGATGCCGGCAGAATGGATGGCGAAAAATTGCAGCATTGGCAAGATCATTATTCGTCACTCGAGAATCGTTTTTACGAAAACCCGCACGATGGCGAATCGTCGCAAATGGTAGAGAAGCGCATCGTCGATTTTATGCATGAAATCCGCGACAAACACCCGGACAAAAACATCCTGATCGTCACGCATGGCGAAGTGGTGCGGCGCTGCTTGCACTACTTCCACAATATTCCCAACGAAAAAACCTACACCACGCCCGTCTGTCCGGCGGCGTGTTTCGAGTTTTCTTTTGCCGCTCGTCCGGAGAACGACAAGCGCGAAATCGATCTCCATCGCCCGTACATCGACCAGATCACCTTCGACTGTCCAAAATGCAGTGGCACTATGCACCGTGTCCCCGATGTGCTCGACTGTTGGTTTGAAAGCGGCTCGATGCCGTATGCGCAAAATCATTTCCCGTTTTTGACAGATCCGGCGTCAGCCGATTGTCCGGATGGCTTTCCTGCGGACTTTATCGCCGAAGGGCTCGATCAGACGCGTGGATGGTTTTATACCCTGCATGTGCTTGCGAACGCCCTCTATCAAAAACCGGCATTCAAAAACGTCGTCGTCAACGGCATCGTGCTTGCCGAAGACGGGCAAAAAATGAGCAAGTCCAAGAAAAACTACCCCGATCCCCAGTTGATCTTTGAGAAATATGGTGCGGATGCGATCCGCTTTTACCTGATGAATTCGCCGGTCGTGCGTGCCGAAGACCTGCGTTTTAGCGAAGAGGGAGTGGCGGAGGTATTGAGAAAAGTGATTTTGCCGCTGTGGAACTCATATTCGTTTTTTGTCACCTATGCGAATATCGACAAGTGGCAGCCGGGGGAATACATAATAAAAAATGAAGAATTAAAAATTACAAATGACAAATTACAAATCGAGGAAAGCAGACAAGAGGAGTCGCAAAAAGCACAAACCCCCCTTGCCCCCCTTAACAAGGGGGAAGAAGCGCAAAGCCCCCTCGATCCACCCTTCCACCACGGCGGACAAGTGCCAGGGGGGAGGTTTCCCGAGAATTCGCAAAGCAAGCTCGACCGTTGGATCCTTGCCGAACTCGGACATCTCGTGCGGGATTTTCGCAAACATATGGATGCCTATCAACTCGAGGCTGCGTGCCGCGAGCTTCCGGAATTCCTCGACAAGCTCACCAATTTTTACATCCGGCGCAGTCGGCGTCGCTTTTGGAAATCCGAAGCCGATGCCGACAAAAATGCGGCATTTGCTACGCTTTTTACTGTGCTGAGGACAATCGTCGGTATTGCCGCTCCGATCATGCCGTTTGTCACCGAAGAGATTTGGCGGAATCTGCGCGATGCTTCCGAAGCAGACTCGATCCATCATACCGATTTTCCCCGAGCGGAAGATTTTGTCGATGATGCTGCGCTCCGTCACGAGATCAACGCGGTGCGCACCGTCATCTCTCTTGCGCTCGCTGTTCGCGCCAAGCAAAAAATCCGAGTCCGACAACCGCTTGCGCTTGCCAAGATCGCTCTCCCTTCTGCGATAGATCCCAAGGTCATCCTTGCAAATAAAGAGCTGATCTGCGAAGAAATCAATGTGAAGGAGCTCGAAATCGCGGCAGACCCCGGGAAACTTGCCGAAATCTTCGCCAAGCCTGACGCGCGCAAACTTGGTCCAAAATTCGGGAAAGAGGTACAAGACATCATCCGAGAGGCAAAGGCCGGCAACTTTGTCGAAGAAGGCGATACGATTCTTGTGGCGGACAAGTGGAAATTGACAGCTGATGAGATCGAAATCGGGTTTGCCGGCAAGGAAGGGCTGGATGTGGAATCCGAGAATGGCATCGTAGTCGCGCTCGATACCGAGATCACCGCAGAACTCAAACAAGAGGGGATTGCGCGTGAGATCATCCGTCATTTACAAGAAATGCGTAAAGAAGCCGAGTATGATATCGCCGATCGCATTTCGGTGGGGATCACCGGTGCCGATGAGGTGCTCGCCGTCTTTCAAGACATGATCGCCGCCGAAGTCTTGGCGGATACTGTTTCTGATTCTTTGGCGGATGTAGACAACGAAAAAACCGTCGAAATCGAGGGTATTCAGGTATCGCTTGCCATTAAAAAATAAGACGACAAACACACTCTTTTTCTCTCTTCTTCCAATCATGCAACGCAAGAAAAAAGTCGATACCTATAGCTACAAAGGATGGATCATCTCAGACAGCTTTATCAAAAGATCGTTTGCCGCTCTGGGATACCAATTTATGGGGACACTTTTTTTGTATGTGGTGATCATCGCTGCCGCTCTTGTGATCGGACTTACCATCGGCGCCGGCATACTGATCGCACGGTTTACATTCCAGTAGTTTTCCGTTTGTCGGATATCAAAAAAGCCTGCTCGATTTGAGCAGGCTTTTTAATTATCGTTTCTGACAAAGTGCGTTTAGGTGAGCTGTTGCATGACGAGCTTGATCAGCTGTGGAGCCAAGAGTCCCACGATCAAACCGACAACCGCACCGATCATAGCCTTACGGGCTTTGCGGGTCTTTTCTTCTTCACCGGCAGCAGTCGCATACATGATCGCGCCCCAGATGAGGACGAGGACAGAAACTCCCGCAACGATCGAACTCAAAAAGGTGACTCCGATATCGATGAGGTCGGCAAGCGATCTGTCATTGACATCACCGATACTTCCATCGACACCGTCACAGTTCTGGTCGATACCGTCACCGGCGACCTCAGGAACACCGGGGTTGAAGTTGCGTCCACGTTTGCCATTGGCATCTTCGATGTAGTCGAAGATTTCGTAGAGGGCAGCTTCGGAAGCACACGGCATAACGCCGGGTGTCAGATTGGGACAGTCACAAATTTGAGTTTCGACACCTTTGAAGTTGAGGCGCTGGTCGGCACAATCCGAAGTATAGTATCCGTCCTTGTCTTCATCGGTACAACCGCCTTGGGCGACTGCAGTCGTGGTGCCACCGATGGCGAAGAGCCCGATGACAAAAAGGAGTGAAAAGAAGCTGGAAACAGCTTTACGTGATTTCATCTTTGAAAAGAAACAGAGAAAAATATTTTTTACCAAACACGAATGGAGTAAGGGAAGAATGGTCTATGTGTTTGATTTCTGCTTTATTGTACAGCATTTTTATACAAGATTGCAACTCTTTCTTGGACTTTTTGTGATGCAGTAGCCTTTTACCATATTTTTAAAATTTGAATAGCATGCTCTCCGGCAAAGCTTTCTCAATTTTTAACGATTTCGTATTTTGCAAAAAGTCACTACAATATGACGCGTTTTGCTTGATTTTGAGATGAACAGATCATTCATTCCGGTACTCCTGCTGATGTTCGTCAATATCTTGGGATTTTCCATTTTGATCCCGGTACTCCCGTTTGTCGTCCGCGAAAACGGAATGGGCGAGATCACATTCGGTTTGCTCCTGTCCTCATATTTTGTATTTCAGATGGTCGGTTCGCCACTCCTGGGAACGCTGAGCGATCAGTATGGGCGCAAACCGATCTTACTCATCAGCCAATTTGGCACGCTGATGAGCTGGGTGATCTTTGGCATCGCGTATTTTGTGCAAGTCGGTTTTGAGCAGCCGATCATGCTGCTTGGCATCCCGTTGCCGATCTGGATCATCGGGCTCTCGCGCATCACAGATGGGATCACCGGCGGCAATTTTTCCGTGGCATTCGCCTATTTGTCCGATGTCGTATCGCCCGAAAAAAAGACGACCGCATTCGGGTATTTGGGTGCGGTGATCGGTTTTGGCATGATCGTCGGACCGGCGTTGGGGAGTTTTTCCAATGCGACGAGTATCAGCTATCTCGGCACCGTCATCGTCGCCTTTTTGATCTCGCTCGTCACCTTGATCGCGATGCAATTGTATCTCAAAGAATCGTTGCCACCGGCATCGCGTCGGCAATCGTTTGAAACTCGCTTACTCAATGAAATCAATTTCTTCCGCAAGATCAAGCGCTTTCGGGAGAATCCGCTTGTGCTGCGTGTATTGATGATCCGGGTGTTTTTTTCCGTGACGATGTCCTCGTATACTTCGATCATCGTTTTTCATCTGATCGACCGCTTTGGTCTCGATGAAGCGCAGGTCGGTATTTTTCTCCTGTTTGTCGGATCGTTTATGATCTTTAACCAGCTGGTCGTCGTGCCGCGCGTCTCACGGCGTTTTGGTGATATCCGCATGCTGGTCTTTGGGATGTCGTTTTTGATGTTTGGACTTTTTGTCCTTAATCAGCCGTTCACGATTTTGGCGTTCGTGATCGTTTATTATTTTATCAATCTGGGATTATCGCTCGGGATGCCGGCGATCAAAGGGATTTTGTCGCACAATGTCGCTCGTAATATGCAGGGCGAGATCATGGGAGTCGATGAAGGCTTGGTCGCGCTTGCTTCTGCGATCGGACCGGCGTTTGGTGCACTTTTGTATCACATGCTCGAAGCAGAGGCGTTTCCGATGATCGGATTTGTGATGATGATCCCGTTTTGTATCGCCACAATCTCGATTCTCCGTACCGGCAAGCCGTATTTGTCAGAGAATCCTCGAGTTTGAGTGCAAATTTGACTTTGGCTAAAATAATTTTATGAAATAGAAATGAGGAGTTGTCATGCCGATTTGCTTGAAAAATCCCTGATTTTGTTCAGTATAGCAAGGCACGGAAAATCCGATTCTGACAAGTGTTTTTCATGAACATTTTCACGTCATGAACGTATCCCATCAGTACAATATCGCCATCGTCCTGCGTGATGTCGCCAGTCGACATCATACACGTTTCAAAAAGACGCGCGGAGAAGACATGAATTGGCCCGAGTGGTACGCCGAACACATGCTCGACAAGGTCAACTTTGTGCTCAAGACCGACCTCACTTCCATCGACCTGGCGTATTTGTTGACGCTTGCCTATAAGCGCTTCCGTCAAGAACAGCTCGCCGAAGAAAAGTGGGCGGATTTTTTCGCCGAATATCTCGTAAAACGAAGCTCGTGATCTGAGGCGAGAACATCGCAATTTGGCTTGAAATAAACAGCAAAACAGCGTACAATACAAGGAATATTTTTCACGTAAGAGCAGCATGCTTGTGCGCATCTCAAAATTGGCAATCGCATTGCAGATCATCTGTCTGCTTTTTGTTTTGCCTGTTCCGACCCCTACGGCAGCTGCTGAGCCGGTTACCGCCAGTCTGTGCGCGATGCGCCTCTGCGAATTCTTCACGCCGAGTCGGTCGACCGGAGTGACCGATTTTCTCAAGGTGATCATGCGCTTTTTGGGGCTGACGATCATTTTGGTCGCGACCCTTGGCATCATGATCGGGGGGCTCTTTTACATCTTCTCCGCCGGTGACGAAGGGCAAGCCGAACGCGGCAAAAGCATCATCATCGCTTCGGTGATCGGGCTGACGGTGGTGTTTTTGTCGTACTTGATCGTGACTTTGCTCCAGACCTTTCTCTTTAGTTTTGGCGCCGTATGAGTCTTCGAATCGTATCAATCGTCGGCGGTTTTCTTATTCTGTTTCTGTTGCTCGGTTCTCTTGAGAATGTGTTTGCTGACGAGCCTACACCACCACCCACCATCGAACTGCTCGAGCCGTTTCCAGATGGCGATCCGATCGATCTGACGGCACCGGCGGATGGCAAATCCTGCGGAGCGATCTGCATCATCGAGCAAGTCGTCGGTAAAGTCTATATCTTTGGCACGGGGCTCGTTGCTGTCGTGGCGGTGCTCTGGATCATCGTCGGAGGTTACGAGATCATGTTTAGCGGAGCCATGGCATCGAACAATGAGGCCGGCAAAGAAAAGATCACGCAAGCACTCCTTGGGCTTGTGCTTGTCTTTATGGCGGCTTTGATCATGCATACGATCAATCCGGGCTTTTTTACTCTCAGCCCCGATACTGCCGAACCGGCACCGGCGGTCTCTGCTCCGGCGCCCTGATCGACTTACCTCCAAAACAAAAATCCCATTCCATGCAGCGCAGTCTTCTTATTTCCTCTCTCGGCAGAACTTCCCTTCGGATCGGTCTTCTCGTAGTAGCGTTACTTGTCGGCGCGCTGCCGATGGCGGTACTTGCCTACGAAGCGCCGGAATGCGTGACGTTTTTGCCGGGATGCGGCAATTTTCGCACCTTCTTTGGTCCCGATCCAGCCGAAAACCAGATCTTTACCGTCATCATCCCCAATGCGCTCACGTGGCTCTACAGTCTTGCGGCAGCCGCAGCGGTGCTTTTGGGAGTGATCGCCGGAGTGATGTTTGTCTTTGGCGGCGGCAACGAAGAGACACGCAGCAAAGCGATCAAAACCATTACCTACGCGATCGTCGGGCTGCTCGTGGCGCTCTTTGCCTTCTTTATCGTGCAGCTCATCAACCTCCTTCCTTTTCCCGGTGCCGGATGATCCCTTCCCAAAAACAACTCACGCGGCTTTCGATTTTGACCACGGTCGTTTCTTTGACGTTTGCGGTCGGGCTGATCGTCACGGCAAAAATGTTGATGTCTACCGAAACCGAACTCCTTACCGCCGATCTGTTTTCGACCGAAGCCGACGCGGATCAAGTCTATGATTATCTGACCCAGATCGAAGAGGATACGCCGCTCCCACACGGCAGCATCGAGGTCGAACTGATCCCGACGGCGATCCGGGTGATCTTGGGCGTATTTTCCGTCATCCTGACGGGCGTGGCGATCTATGCCGGCATCCTCTTTGTCGGTCAATTCGGCAACGAAGAACGCGTTACCACAGCGCGCAAATATTTGATCTGGTCGCTTGTAGGCGTGGCGGTAACGGCACTATCGTACGCCATCGTTTCCGGTGTGCTCAGTCTTGATTTCGGATAATGACAAGATTCTTCCTTTTGGCGGCGACTGTGATTTTTGTCACTCCCGCATTGGTGACACCGGTGTATGCGGTGGAAGATTTTTGGACGCTCATCAGTACCGCGCTCGATTCGGAAACGATCGTTCCTCCGGATGTTCCCAACCTCTCCGGCGAGCCGTTTGTCGAAGACAAGACCTACGCCATCTTTCGCGCGAGCGTCAGTTTTATCCTGATGATCGCCGGTATCGGGGCAACGATCATGATCGTCGTTTCCGGAATCCGCATGATGGTTTCCGCCGGCAACGACGACCAACTCTCCGCTGCCAAAAAAAACCTGCTTTACGCCGTGATCGGACTGTTTGCGGTGATCCTCTCGTATATGATCGTGCAAAACATCGTCGTGCGTGTGTTTTATGGTGACTGACACGATATGAAAAGAACTATCTTTTTGTTGGGAATCTGTCTTTGTTTCCTCCTTTTTGTGACTCCTGAATGCACATTTGCCGAAGGAGCCGACTCTTCAATTGTAAAGGATATGATGTCGGAAATCGAGAAATGGTTGCCATTGCCAAATGGGAGTATCGAAGGCGAACTGATCCCGATGTTCATTCGTCTCATACTCGGTATTTTCTCCGTACTTCTCACCGCTGTCGCTATTTATGCCGGCATTCTCTTTGTCGGACAATTCGGCAATGAAGAACGAGTTACCAAGGCTCGTAATTATCTCATCTGGTCACTCGTTGGAATCGCTTTTACAGCGCTTGCTTACACGATTATAGCAGGAATACTCGCTCTCGATTTTGGCTAAAATATCATACACAAAGTCCTCTTAATATCGGCGTTGATCCTATTTTCATGCTTTGTTGCAACACCGACTTTTGCCGCTGAAGATATTTGGACACTCATCAGTACCGCACTTCATTTCGAAACTTTTGTTCCGGCTAGTGTTCCCGATCTTTCTCAATACTCAACTGTCGAAGACAAGACCTACGCCATCTTTCGCGCGAGCGTCAGTTTTATCCTGATGATCGCCGGTATCGGGGCAACGATCATGATCGTCGTTTCCGGAATCCGCATGATGGTTTCCGCCGGCAACGACGACCAACTCTCCGCTGCCAAAAAAAACCTGCTTTACGCCGTGATCGGACTGTTTGCGGTGATCCTCTCGTATATGATCGTGCAAAACATCGTCGTGCGTGTGTTTTATGGTGACTGACCGAGACAGCTTGCAAAATGCTCGCGAGAAGCCCACAATGGCGAGGCACTTTTTGGAAGGAA
Organism: uncultured Candidatus Peribacteria bacterium; assembly: GCA_964651215.1. Classification (GTDB taxonomy): domain Bacteria; phylum Patescibacteriota; class Gracilibacteria; order CAIRYL01; genus JBGSOV01. Next base: position 634 of record CAZYXI010000031.1, on the reverse strand, counting down.
TTTGGCGAATAATCCCACTCCACCACAAGACCTCAACGCAGAAGAATCGGTGATCGGTTCGATTTTGATCGAGCCGACCGCTCTCATCAAGATCTCCGATTTTTTGCTGCCGGAAGACTTTTTTGCCGATAGCAACGCCAAGATCTACGGTGCGATCAGTACGTTGTTCCAAGCACACAAGCCGATCGACATCATCACCGTTTCCAACATCCTTGCCGAAAAAGGCGTGTTTGATGCCATCGGCGGAGCTTCTCGACTGGCAGAACTGACCGCGGCTGTTCCGAGCGCGAGCCATATTTTCGAATATGCGCAGATCGTCAAAAAGAAATCCACTTTGCGCAAGATGATCGCTGCCGGAGACAAGATTATGGGTTTTGCCAAAGACGAATCCAAAGATGTCGAAGGGCTCCTCGAAGCCGCCGAAAAAGAAGTCTTCTCGATTTCGCAGACCTTTCTCAAGGACAAATTCGTCTCGATTAAAGAAATCCTCACGCAGCGCTACGAAGTCTTTGCCGAACGTCACATGTCCGAAGAAGAAGTGATGGGCGGCATCCCGACCGGTTATCACAATCTCGACAAATACCTTTCCGGGCTCCATCCGACCGATTTTATCGTGCTCGCCGCGCGCCCTTCG
>CAZYXI010000030.1:0-9002 GCA_964651215.1 uncultured Candidatus Peribacteria bacterium | reverse complement strand
AAGGCGGCGGTCAGCAAGGTGCTGGCGCTGGAGGGGGGCAACAGGGTGGAGGACAAACCGAAACCTCGGAATGCAGATGTGAAAGTGTTTGTGAGAACAATGAATGCACGAACCAATGTACGGGCGACTGCCAAGGAGGTCAGCAAGGCGGCGGTCAGCAAGGTGCTGGCGCTGGAGGGGGGCAACAGGGTGGAGGACAGATGCCCGACATGGGTCAGCTTGGAGGTCAGGGTGCAGGGTTCGGAGGCATCGGAGCGGGCATGGGGGCCGGACTTGGTGCCGGTATGGGAGCCGGATTAGGAAATCTCGCAGGCGGCCTCGGCGGCAACTTCTGCGGCATCATCGAACAACAGATGCAACGGATCCAAGGGAATTTTTCCATCCCGGACAATATCAACCAGCGCCTGCGTGCGGTTTGCGGTACACAACAAGGTCAGCAAGGAGCAGATGCTCAGGCGTTTTCGCTTGAAGCCGGAACCGGTGAGTCGACTCACTTTATCTGGCACACCGGCTTTTTTACCCGCGACGGACAAAACTGGGAACCGGTCGAACTCGAAGGCGAAACGACATCGGATGCAACCGCAGATTGGTTTGTGGGTGAAGCGCGCGCCGACCTGCCGCTCTCGACGGAAGAAGCCGGGCGCATCAATTATTTGGCGGTGTATCAATGCGACATGATCAATAATGAATGGAAGTGTGGCTGCACCGACGGTATCGATACCTGTACCGATCATGGCGCCTATTCGATCCAAGCGTTCCGAGCCCGATAAAAAGCGATCGTCAAATCCGAAACAGCCGCGAAGCGTGGTACGCTTCGCGGCTGTTTTTATACACAAGATCCGACTTACGAATTTCCCCGCAGAACATCGGCCGCATGCGACAAGTCCGCCGCTTCCCAAAAATACGACCCGGAAACGATCCAATTGGCACCGGCTTCGAGCGCGGCAGCAATGGTTTTGTCGCTCATTCCGCCATCGATCTGGATGTCGAGCGATGGAAATTCGGCGCGGATCCGACGGACTTTGGCGAGCGTTTCGGGAATAAAAGATTGACCGGAAAACCCGGGATTGACACTCATGATCAGGACAAAATCTGAGAGCGCGATCGCTTCAGACGCGAACTCGAAACTGGTACCGGGATTGAGCACCACACCCGCTTTCATGTTGAGAGCGCGAATGGATTGCAGAGTCTTGTGAATATGCGGACAGGTCTCGACATGGACCGAAAGCGCGCTGGCGCCGGCCTTGGCAAAATCTGCCAGGAGCACCTCGGGCTGCTCGACCATCAGATGCGCATCGAACGGTTTACTCGAAGTGAGGCGCTTGAGCACCGGAGCGCCAAAAGTGAGATTGGGGACAAACTGTCCATCCATCACGTCAAAATGGAAGCCATCGACAAATGGCTCTGCGCGAGCGATTTCGGCGCCCAATTGCGACATGTCGGCGGAGAGGAGTGACGGCATGATCTTGATCTGGTCGTGGCTCATACAAGGAGTAATATTTATCAAAAGTGTAGCAAAACACTGTCTCCCGCGCTATTTAAAAGATGGTGGCAAAATTTGCGAGAGCGATCGCCCCCCAGACGATTTCGAGCACCGTTCCCGGATACGCCTTTTTGCGTGTGTATTCGATGCCGAGAAAGAGCGCTCCGAGCAGATTCATGGTCGGAAAGATCACATCTTGGGGAGTGATCACGCCAAAGACATTGAGAAAATATGCCGCCACGATCAAAAACGAGCCGCTCCAACCGATGATGGCGAGCAGCAGTTTCATGCGGCGATGTCATCAAGCTGTCCGACGCGACGCTCGTGGCGTCCGCCTTCGAAATCGGTCGTCAAAAAGGTGTTGAGGATGTCTTTTGCGACTTCCGTGCCGGTCGTGCGTGCACCGAGCGCAAGGATGTTCGCATTGTTGTGCTGGCGCGCCAAACGGGCATGGGTCGAGGTGAAGCAGAGTGCCGCACGGGCGCCTGATACTTTGTTTGCCGCGATCGAAATACCGATGCCGGTACCGCAGATCACGATTCCCAGTGAATCCGGGTCGGCGACGGTCTTGAGCGCAACCGCCTTACCGAATTCGGGATAATCGACCGAGGAATCATCATGGGTTCCCAGATCTTCGACTTCATGTCCGGACTCGACGAGGAGCTGCTGCAATTCTTGTTTGAGGGCGAAGCCGCCGTGATCAGCACCGAGATAGATTTTCATAGGGAGTCAAAAGTCGTTCCCTCGCATTGTCGCGGATTCTCTTATGTTTGTCATCGCAAAATCACTCTTTTCCGATGCGGACTTTTGCCGGACGGACGACCTTGTCGTGCAACCGATAGCCGGTCTGCAAAATCTCCACCACAGTCTCGCCGCCATCGGTGGTAACGGCTTCGTGGATGGACGGATCGATTACGACACCTGTCTGCTCGATGCGCTCAATGCCTTGGGACTCAAGCGCGGTCAGGAGCGAAGTAAAGATCGTCTCCACGCCGCGCGTCCAATCGGTCGCTTGGTCGGGCTTGTTTTTGAGCGCCAATTCGATGGTGTCAAGACACGGCAATAAGGTTTGGAGGATATTTTCCGCACCGACCTGAGGCAGGCGGATGCGGTCTTCGTTGGCGCGGCGACGCACATTTTGGAGGTCGGCGGCGGTACGGAGGAGCTGGGATTCTTTTTCTTCCAATTGACCGCGCAAGGTTTCGAGTTCGGATTGTAATGCCGCGATATCGGGAGAGTTGTCGGCGGCTGGGTCAGTTTTGGGCGTTTTGGGAGTCATATTGATCGCGGAAAGAGGAGATGGCGGCAACGACATCGGCAACCGTCGTAGGAGGAACATCTTTTGGCGGTTTTTCGAGGAGCAGGGCGGCGATATTTTTGGCGAAAAGATCATAAAAATCAAGGGCGTCAAACGGCGCCGTGGGGTTTTTGGCGAGCATGGCGGAATCGCGGAAGATGTTGAATTCGGCGATCGCCTTGCGGCTCGGCGTCTTTTTGGAGCGTTGTCCATAGGAGAGAATCGACTCTTCTTCAGACAGGTAGGTCAAAAACGCCCAGGCTTGCTCCGGATGCGGCGCTGTACGCGGCACCGCCAACCCCCAAGTTTCGCCAAGGGTGACATCGCGACCGACGGCGACTTGTGGCATGGCATAGACTCCGACTGCAGAATCTTTGAGTTTTGAATTCGTGCCGGACAAGAACGAGCGCGTGATTTCGAGATATTCTTCTTCGGTGCCAAAAATGACGGCGGTATTCCCCTCCAAAAACAGTTCGACCGCATTTTTTTCAAACGGATCGTGGCGACGTCCCGGTGCCAGGGAAAACTGGTAGAGACTTTTGATGAGCGAAATGCCATCAGTCAACACCGCTTCGCTCGGCTGGTCTTCGCCGGATTGCAGCATCAGCAGGGCAAAGAGTCGCGCCACCGTATTGCTTTTGTCGGGATGATCGAGAAACAGGAAACTCTGTTTGTTGTCCTCGTTGAATTTGGCGAAATTCTTCTGATCGGAAAAGAAATCCGCCCAGATCTTGCTCGGACGATCGCCGACGACGATGCGATCATCACGAAGCAGATCGCGATTGACGATCATCAAAAGTGTACGGACAAAGAGCGGGATCGCGAGCGTCTCATCCTCATCGGAAAAAGCATCGCAAGTGAACTCGAAGAAAAAATCACGACATTCGTCCGGCAGGTAGAGTTCGGGCGGCGCCGGTTGCAGATCATTTTTGATCTCTTTGATCCAGCCGTTTTTGACCATCACGATGTCGGGTGTTTCGCCGGTCGCAAGAGCATGCTTGAGGGAATTGAGATAAGCGCGTTCTTGCGAGAACGTCTGGAACGCAATGGTGATATTGGGCGCGACGCGTTTGAACTCTTGCACCGGCCAGCGCAGATTTTCGGTATTTTCTTGATAGAGCCACGCTTCGAGAGTGATGACTCCGTCTCCCAAAAACGGCGTCAGGTCTTTTTGGCGTTTGCGCTTCCATTCGGCAGTGACTTCGGTGATCCGCTCGTCGGTCTTTTGGCGAGCGATGGAAACATCAGCGACAAAATCGAGCACGAGTCCGATACGAGCATCCGGCAAAATCCGCACGACAAGATTCTCGGCGTTGGGGGAAACATGTCCGGGAAACGTCGCCACCATCAGCGCGATGCCGATACTGAGGATTGCGTTCATGCGGTAGAAAGAAAATCGTGGGCGGCTTCGAGCGAGACGATGTTTTGGGCATAGTCCATGCGGATCGGACCGAGTACCCCCAAAAATCCGGGACGACCGGCGGCACGGAATTTGGAGACGATCAGGCTACAGGACTGGATTTCGGGGATCACGTTCTCACTTCCGATAAAAATACGCGGTTCGGCATTCTCTTCGATCTCGAGTGATTCGAGCACCGTTTGAAAATTGTGTTCGAGTACGCGAAAGACTCCGCTCGCCACTTCGGGTTGATTCGAAAACTCCGGTTGGCGCAAAACATTGGAGAACCCGAGAAAAAACATCCGTTCGGTGCTCGGCACCGTGCCAAAAGCGACATTCGGTGTCATTGCCGTCAGCACCGACACCGCATCGTAGACCCGTTCGTCGGAACGCTTTTGTCGCAAATACGCTTCGAGCTGGGTGTTGAATTGTTTTTCGACACGCGGACGCACCTTGGCGACATCATCGTGACAATGCGCGACGAAGAAGCGGAAGCCTTTTTCGGTCGGAACGCGGCCGGCGGAAGTATGTGGCGAGACGATCATCCCTTCATCTTCGAGCGAGCCCATCTCGCTGCGGATCGTCGCCGGAGAAAACGGAAACTGAAACATCTCCTGCAAATACTTGGAACCGACCGGGTTGGCGGTTTCGATAAAACTTTTGACGATCGCCTGCAAAATAATACTGCGTCTTTCTTTCATGGCTTCTCTCAGTATAGCAAATTCCCCGATTCTCCTAAAGCTTCTTCCTAAGATTTGGTGACTCGCTCCGGATTATTTTTGTCTTCCGTTATGTACAAAAAGCATTCGCCACATGCGAAGGGAGTTTGGCGCGGCCTGTCCGCAGCAGTCCGCCTCGGGCGGACGAAGGTGGAAGCTTCCCTCTTGGGGCAAGAAACCTGTAAGGGGAGTTCATTTTTTGCAACACACTCGCGATTTTTTGACTCTCTCTCGAATAACGGGGCGCAATCTCGGGGCAGAAATCTGTCGCAGAAGAGGTATGTCAAAAACCGCAGTTTTGCGGCACAATCAAGGAAGATTTTTTCGCCCCTCTCGTATGAGCCTCGCACGCAGGATCCTCGGCAACACCTTTGCGCAAGTCGTGGGGCGCTTTGCGACCGCCTTGCTCGCCGTGATCGTGGTAAAGATCCTCACCGTCTATCTCGGACAATCGGGCTATGGAAAATATGCGACGATCTATGAGTTTTTGGCGTTTTTTGGTGCCTTTGCCGATTTTGGCATTTTTACGATCGCTGTCCGCGAAATGTCAAAGGATAAAGCAAAAGAAGCGGCGATCTTTGGCAATGCGCTTGTACTGCGCACGATCTTTACCACCGGCGCCCTGCTGCTCGCGGCGATCGCGGTGTGGTTTATCCCTCAATATCAGGGTACGGTGATTCCGGTCGGAGTGGCGATCGCGGCGCTCTCGACCTTTTTTGTGATCATGTCGGGCACCTTTTCCGCCGCCCTGCAGATGCGCCTCAGGATGGAAGTGGCGGCGTTTGCGCTGATTTTGGGAAAGGTGTTTACGGTGCTCGCGATCGTGGCGATCACGAAGTGGTGGTTTCCGGATATGCCGGAAGAATCGTTTGTGTGGCTGATCTGGGCGGGAACGATCGGCGGTGCGCTCACCTTTGCGCTCACCGCGCTGATGACGATGCGCATCTTTCCCGTGCGTATCGCCTTCGATCCAAAACTTATCAAACGACTGCTGGTCGAAGCGGCGCCCTTTGCCGTAGCGCTGGCACTCAATACCTTCTATCTCCGTATGGATATTTTGCTGTTGTCGCTCTTCTTGCCGATTACGACGGATGGCGTGTGTGCGCAGCGGTTCTGTGGCGATACCGAGGTCGGCTCGTATGCGGTCGCGGCGCGCATGGTCGAGATCGTGATCATGGTGCCGATCTATTTTATGAACTCGGTGTTGCCGACTCTGACGCGTTCCCTCACGGAAAAATCGCAACAGGCGGCGCATGTCCTCACGAACGCCTTTGCCTTTTTGCTCGCGGTCGGCTTGCCGGCGGGGATTTTGATGATCACCTTGTCGCGCGAGATCGTACGCATTGTCGCTTCGGAAGAGTTTTTGAGCACGGCGACGAGCGCCGGATCGGACACCGCCATCCGTATTTTGGGACTGATGATCCCGATCGCCTTCATCTCGATGTTCTTCGGATTTTTGCTGATCGCTATCGGTAAGCAATCGACCTTGATCTGGATCAATCTTGGCGCGGTGACCTTTAACCTGCTCGCCGACATGTGGGCGATTCCGCATTACGGCTTTGTGGGAGCGGCGTACGCCTCGCTGATCTCGGAATTTGTCATGATCAGCCTGATGGCGCTCTTTGCCTATCGCACCTACGCGTGGCATCCACCGGCGAAGAACGTGGTACGGACGCTACTTTCCGCCGCCATCGCCGGAGCCGTTGCTTTTGGCGCCCATCAAGCGGTGGCAGGTCTTGGCAGCTTGCTGAGTCTTCTTGTCACCACAACTGTTTTTACGATGTGCTATTACTTCGCCCTCCGCCGACTGGGGATCATTACGCCGGAGATCCTGCGCATGCTGAAGAAGAGTCCGGGGCGGCAAGAGATCCAGGATGTATAAAAAAATACATTTACATAATTAGTCAATACCCCTAGTATTGGAATCAAACTATTTTGATGCCCATGATAAGAAAGAGTGCGCTTTTTATTGTTCTCCTGTCCCTCGTTTTTGCGTACGCTCCCGAAGGAAAGGCTACAGAAAAAAGTTATTTTTTGGAGAAAAATAACGGGGCGAAGATCGATATTGTACGTATCATCCTCGATTGCAAGGAGAGCTTCCCCGACAACAAATCGCTGTTTAAGAAGTGTTTTGCCGTGACGTTTTTAGAAGCAAGGAAGGAGCTGAAAGCAGCCACAAAAACCGCCAGAGAGCATTGCGCTTCCGAAACGGACGAACGATCATGTATCGGAGAATTCATTGCCGAGCAATTGATTTCTGCCGACGTGATAGTTTCCGATGGCGAAACACCGGCAAAAGAAAAGTGTCCAATGGCGACATTTCGCTATGCAGATTCGGAGTGTCTTTTCGTGACCGTTCCGGAAAATCGGAAAAATCCGCGCTCGAAGAATATTGAAATCGCGGTGATGATCATAAAACCACATGACTATAAAGAGTCTGCTGCCTACGATACTCCGCTCTTTTTTCTGCACGGAGGTCCGGGGCTTGGTATTTTGGAAAGCAACGAATTTTTTACCCTGCAAGATTGGTTGATCAACGATCGTGAATTGATCTTGTTCGACCAGCGAGGGGTGGGGTACTCCAAACCAAGTTTTCATTGCTTTCCGGAAGGATTGAGCAACAACCTCTATCATGAGATCTACCAGGTAAAGGATGCCCTGAAGGCGTGCTACAAGCGATGGTCCGAGCAATATGATCTTACCGCCTACACGACCCAAGAGAGTGCGGCCGATGTGGACGCTATCCGCAAAGCCCTCGGCTATGACAAAATAGACATTCTCGGTGAGTCGTATGGCACGAAGCTCGCCGTAGAAGTCGCTCACCGATTCCCGGATTCCGTGCGATCAGTAATATTCGATGCGGTCGTGGGAGAGTCGGGAGAGCCGAGTCACAAATATTTTCAAAATGCGGTCGATGATTTTTTCGAGCGATGTAAGAACACGAGGGAATGTGAGCGTGAATATCCCGACCTCAAAAGCAGATTTCTTGACCTTTTGGTGCGATTTTCCGAAAACCCGATCGTCGCTGAAGGAAAAAACCCTTACACAGATGAGGTGCGAGAAGTTCGACTTACTGATGATACTGTTTTTCGTTTGCTCTATAATACTTTGCTTGATCCGGACTATCACTACTTCGGTCAATTGTTGACATTGCTCGAAAACCAGAAAGGTGGTGTCAATTCATGGCTTTCGGAATGGGCGGAAGAAGGTCCGTCATCAAAAACAAGTGAAGTGTTTGGCATCGCCCATTATGCAAATCGATGTATGGAAGACGTGCCCGATTGGAATCAAGAAAGTATCATTTCGGATATCAACACCACTCTCGATGAACCGCTGCGAAAATATTTTTTGAATATTTACGAAACCTACTTTGAAATCTGCGCCCTTTGGGGAGATGTAACTCCATCCGCATCCGAGGGCAAAAAAAAGGCGAATGAGACACCGGTGCTGTTGCTATCCGGTGGCGTCGACTTTTTGACACCACCGGAGGAGGTCGGTGAGATTGAAAGCGACTTTCCAAACTCTACCCATCTCATCTATCCGGATGCTTCACATGGAACCGCATTTTCGGAGCTCTGTAATGAAGAGATCGTGTTGGATTTTCTTGAAGACCCGCTCGCAGAGGTCGATGCATCTTGTATCGAAGATCAAATAGACCGATTCGATGGTCGCATCCGGAATTTGTAGTCTTCGGCAACAATCGATCAGGACTCGGGAGATCGAGTGTATCGCCATCACGCTCAGCGTCGGAAGATGGAGGTGACGAGTCCGCTCACCACCACGAGTGCGAGTGGTTTTTGCACTTCCGCTCCGACTCCGGTCGTTACGAGCAGCGGCAGCAAACCGATCACCGAAGTAAATGCTGTCATCAAGATCGGCCTCAGACGGAGCATCGCCCCCTCGATCACCGCTTCATGAATATCTTTTAGTAGAAGAGGTTATTTTGGGTTGATCAAGCCGGTACTGCTTTTTAGTCGATCTTCTGGTGTCTGGCTCCGGTCACCGGCCATCGACAATCACTTCAAAACCGACGTAAGCAAAGCGATCCATTTCGAAGGGCATTGCCTGGTTTTCGAATTGGTTCATTGCTGGGTCGGACATCAG
>CAZYXI010000029.1:5247-9015 GCA_964651215.1 uncultured Candidatus Peribacteria bacterium | reverse complement strand
GAACAGGGCACACAATTCTTTCGGGCGAGCATTTTGCAAACGCCGGCATTCGATGGCACGGTCATGCCGATCAAGCAGTCTCCCGATTGGCTCAAGACCGGCGGCAAAAACGATCTTCCCTACTCGGAATATTCCGCATCTTCTTTGATCGATCTGCCGAAATATGACGGCAAAAAACTGAAGGCGCGCTGCGATGATGACTATGGACATAGTTACACCAATGCATGTCTGACCTACGCAACGGTCTATATGGGGAATTATCATCTTGATCATGAAGAGTTTGCCGGCAGTCATCTTGCCATCGATATCCGCGTTCCGACCGGCACCCCGGTCTACGCGGTCGCCAATGGCATCGTCGAAATCGCGGAGTCGCGCGTGACCGGTTTTGGAAAATATATCGTCTTGCGTCATGACGATGTACCCCTTGTCGGCGGCGGCATGGATACGCTCTATTCTGCCTACGCGCATCTTTCTGAGGTCGAAGCTCGCGTTGGTTCGATCGTGAACAAGGGCGATCTGATCGGATATTCCGGTGATACCGGTATTTCCACGACCCCGCATTTGCATTTTCAGATCGACCGGAGTCGCGCTCCGTATCACCCATGGTGGCCGTTTTCGAGTGCACAGGCGAGTGCCGCCAGTCTCAATTTTTTCGACGGTATCAATGCCGGACTCGGTCAAGCCGAAGCGATCAAGAACACCGTCAATCCGATGGAATGGGTGCAATCGTTTCTCTCGTATGCGAGTGAAGCCGGTGTGACCCCTGCCCCGACACCGGATGAAAATGACGAAACCGCCGTGGTCGAGAGTTTTGACCTGCGTCCGGATAAAGGATCGTATGTCGCCGGAGACCAAATGGAATTGACCATCGTGGCGTTTGATGAAGACGGAGAAATCTTGCGCAAGTATTCCGGAGATGAAGCCAAGCTCTCTGTCAGCAACGACTTGCTCGAACTCAATGGAATCGATTTTGACAATGGCAAAGCCACGATCCGCGTCACCTTTCCTGCCGCCGATGAGTACGCCTTTTCCATCCGTGACGGTAGGGCGGTCAAGGCGCTCAAGATCGATGTCGCAGCATCGGCAAGTGCCACACCGACTCCGACTTCCGTCGAGGTCGAGATCCCCGATACGATCGAAGGTGACAATGTTCCGGCATCCGTACGACTCTCGAGTGACGACACCTTCGTCTTTGCTCGCGATCGTGCCACCATCGAAGTCACCGCGCTCGATGAAGACGGCAAGATCATGCAGCACCCGAATTTTGACGGCGAATTTTCCGTGCGAGTCGAAGGGGTCGGTTCCGTCGAACCAAAAGCGATTCTCGATCGTTATTTCAAAAACGGTGTCGCCAAGATCGAGTTTGCTGCCGGACGCGAGAGCGGGGCGGCAACGGTATGGGTCGAGCAATTTCCGGAAGTCAAAACCGAATTCCAAGTCATCGCGCAAGCCGAGCCGGTCAACAAGTTTGAAATCGAGACCGACGGCTCTTTTGACATCGGCAAACAAGAAACCCTCACCATCAAAACGCTCGATGAAGAGGGCAATGTCACCCCCAGTTCTTTTGTCGGATCGGCAAAAATCAGCCTCGAAAGCGGTGATGCCAAGCTGGATACCGATATCGTGACAAGCGAAGATTTTAGCAACGGCGTGGCGACCGTTTCCTTTGTCCCCTTGGCGGAAGATTCGATCCGGTTCAAGATCAGATCCGGAGTGCTCGTGGGCGAATCAAAATTTGCCCGTTACCAAAAACGAAGCGGTTCATTATTTTCCGACATCGATGAAGACGATCCCAATTTTGACGCGATCGCCGATCTGACCGAAAAAAATATCCTCAATGGAAACCCCGATGGAACATTCCGTCCGGAAGCAGGTATCAATCGTGCGGAATTTTCCAAAGTGATCCTCCTTGCCCTCGGAGTCGACCCCGAGAATCCAGAGAGCACAAGTTTTCGTGATGTCGAGATCGATGCTTGGTTTAGCAAATTTGTCGAAACGGCTGCCCGCATGGATATTATCAAAGGATATCCGGACGGCAGTTTTGGTCCGGCAAACAACATCAACCGCGCCGAACTCTTTACCATGCTTTATCGCGCCGTCCAAGAAGAAGCCGGCAGCGGCAACGATTTTGCCGATGTCCCCTCCGATGCTTGGTTTGCCGAAGCAGCGCGCTTTGCAAAACGCAAAAACCTGCTCGACTTTGGCAACAATTTCGAGCCCGGCAAAGTCATGACGCGCGCCGAAGTCGCCGAGGCGGTCTCGCGCTTCTTGAATTTGTAGGTGGCAATTTTGGAGTAGATGTACAAGATGATTTTCTTGACTCATAAGTTCCAGTAGTTTTAAATGTACGCAATTATTTGCGTTTTTATGGCAGAAAATTCTTCAGATCGCTTTGCAAAAGATTTTCTCACAGTGCTTGGTTTCGCGGGGATAGCACTTATCGGAGTTCAAGAGCATCACAATTCTGAGAGAACAGCTCAAATCATCGCAGAGCAGAAACAAGTAATTCAAGAGCAGTTAAATACCGCGGGGATCATAGAATGCCATATTCCTCATCCAAGGGATCCAGGTTCGATTATTGCGACAATTACTGCGAAACTCAATGCTCAGGGTCAACTTGTGGTTAGCAAGGTACACTATACTCCACACGAATCAGACAAGCCATTGGATGAAAGAGATAAATCGAATGCTGGGTATACGTTTCCTGAGGGCGGAGGCGTGATACCATCCGGAAAGGGAGGCGCTATTTCTTCAGAAGTCTATTCAAGTGGATTTCACGCGAACATTGCCGCCACATTTTTAAAGGTACTTAAAGTTTGCTTAGACAAGGATAACGTAACAGCTAGGGCTTAATTAGACCCACTATTAGATGCTTTCCGAAACAAGAACACTTCTTCGATCTCCGGAATCTTCATCATGAGGACAGCGACGAGGTAGATTCCGGCACCCAACGCAATACCGCCACCCAGCCGCCCAAAGGCATTCAATTCCGTACCGATCGCTAAAAAGCCGGAGACACCTGCTGCCAACAAACAGGTGGCGAGGATGATTTTGGCGAACGAGCGCCCAAAGTCCCGCGTCAGTCCCAACGAATACATCTGCCAAAACACTACGACCAGGAGCACGATTTCGGCAAAAGCCGCTGCGGAAAAGGCGATACCGAAGGCGGCAATGCCCACGAGCGGTGTCAAAAAGAAGGCGCTGCTTGCCGCGACTCCCAAAAAGAGCCCCTTGCCGATCGCCGGTAAGAGCGTGTTTTTGTTTGCCAAAAAGGCTCGTGAAAACAGATGCGTCAGCGATTCAAACGGAATCGCGAGACTGACCCACATCAACACTGCGGTCGTCAGAAGCGCCGCACGCTCGCCAAAAGCGCCCCGTACAAAGAGCACGTGTACCGTCTCCGATGCGACAAGCATCAGTCCGATCGCCGCAGGTACGGCAAAAAAGAGGATCTGAATGGCGGATTTTTGCAGGCGATGCTGAAAACCGTGTAGGTTTTTTTTCACCTCAAATCCGGACAAAAACGGCAACGCTGCCGTCGCAAAGGCAATGCCAAAGAGCGACACCGGCAGACTCTGTACATTACGCGCATAATTCCATGCCGCCAAGCCGCCGGTCTCGGTCTTGGTCGCGAGCACCGCAAAGGTCACAAGCACGAGTTGAAACGCGACGAGACCGATCGTTTTGGGAATACCGAGACGGATAATGGTCAGGAGTTCCTGCGAAAAAGCGAGCCGCAGGCGGATGGTTACTTGCGTTGCCGGAAGA
>CAZYXI010000029.1:0-5237 GCA_964651215.1 uncultured Candidatus Peribacteria bacterium | reverse complement strand
GGCAAATCCAAAGCACGCGAGAGAAGATGCATGGTGGCTCCGCCCACCGCTCCCCATGCCGCCGCGTGGATCCCATACTCCTTTCCAAAAAACACCAGTCCGAGAATAATCCCTATGTTGTACAAGACCGGCGAAACCGCCATCGACAAAAAGCGGCGTTTCGCGAGCAAAATCATGCCGAGCGAATTGGAGATGCCAAAGAGGATCGGCGACAACAATAAGATGCGCGTGACTTCGAGGATCTTAGTCAGTTCATCGGCAGGACGCGGTGTGCCATCAGGGAGTTCGCCAAAAAAAAGCGAGATCAGCATCGGTGCGAGCGCAAACGCACAAGCCGAAAAAAACGTCGTCACGAGAATCACTACGGTCAAAAATCCCTGAAACACCTGCTCCGCCTTCGGTTTCGATGCCGCTTCGGTGTTCAAAAAAACCGGCAAGAGTGCTCCGGAGACAAAACCGAGTACCAAAAAATTAAAGAGAAAATCCGGGATCAGAAATCCGGCAAAAAACGCATCGGTGTCGGCGCTTGCGCCGAGGGTATGCGCAAGTACAAGGTCGCGGATGAGCCCGGCGATGTAGCTCGCCAGGTTGGCGACGGTCAGGAGCAAAGCACCGGCGCCGGCGCCCATCGGTCCGAAGAGGAGAAAAAGTCGTTTCATCGGCAAGTATTATGCCGTCGATCGTGTTGAAAAGCGACCGAATTCTTCGAGCTTTATTCCGTGTCGAAATGGATAAGCACCGTTGCCATCGGGAATTTCTCCAGAATACGGTCTTCGATCGTCACACCGGCGGCGTGGGCATCCTTGAGACCGATCTCGGCATCGAACTTGAGGCGGAAATCAATATGGAGTTGCGAACCGGCGCGACGAGTGCGCAACTGATGCCAGCCGGTAATACGACCTTGTTCGGAATGTTCGATGATATCGATGATCTCTTGGCGGACTTGCAGCGGAAGCTCGTGATCGGTCAGGATTTCAAAGCTTTCTTTCAGCAGTTCTCCCGCCGACCACAGGATCAGCAGGGCGATCCCGAGTGAAATAATTGCGTCGATCTGCATCATTTCCGTTACCGATATGGCAACCAATCCGATCACCACCGCCAGATTCGCAAGGATATCGGCACGAAAATTCACGATTTCGGCTTTGATCACCAAAGATCGGGTGTTGACGAAAACCCGTTGCAAATAGATGACGAGCAGGAATGTGACCACCATCGAACCGCCCATCACCATCAGTCCGAGTGATTCTTGAGCTATCGGCTCCGGCAGTAGCAATCTGCGGATCGATTCGAACGCGAGATATCCTCCCGAGAGGATGATCAATATCGCTTGAAGCAAGCTGGCGAATGCCTCGAATTTGCCATGTCCGAAGCGGTGTTCGGCATCCGGTGGCTTGGCGGCGGCGCGGATGGTAAAAAAATTTACTCCCGTGATCATGACATCGAGCAGGCTATCGACCGCGCTTGCCAAAATAGCGATCGATCCGGTCACGAGCGCAACGACAAACTTGGCGATGGTCAAAAGCAGCGGGATCAGAATGGCGATCAGTGAAGCGACCATATTGCGATGATTGATGATATCCGTTTGTTGCATTGTTGTCCGCATAGTAGACGGATTGTAGAGGAAGAGAATGTTTTTTGCAAAAGTAAAGATTGCGGAATCAATTCGGTAAGGGGTATTCTTCGAGCAATATTTCTCTTGTTTTCTCCCATGTTCCACCGCAGATCATTCATAAAAAGCTCACTGATTTTGACAGCCATGTGTGCCGCGATATTGGCGGCGATGCTGTTTTTGTACGAAGCAAAGGTCTTTGCTCAGGCTTCCATCATCTTTGATCCGAGCAAGCGAGTCGCGCCCGAAGACATCTACAATCTGCCCGTACAATTGACGGAAACCGGTAAAAATCTCACCGATTCGTATTTCCAATTACCGCAAGAAGGCGACTATATCGGCACTTTCACGCGCGAAGTCACCGTCTATGAAAAGAATAACACTTTTTCAGCGGTGTTTGCGCAGTCGACGACTACTTCGACAGCTGATGGCGAAGCATTCGTCGAAGTTTTCCCCCCGCTCGTCTCTTTATTCAAAAGTGCTTTACCGCAGCCCACGATCAGCAACGCAGTCTATCTGGCGGGCATCGATTTTTTGACTCCCGAAGATGAGTCGATCGTCAGCTTTGAACCGGCTGCGACCTTTCGACTCCCTTTGGCAGAGCCGCAATATGGTAACGAAGAGATCACCGTCTATTTTTATGACCCCGAAACAAATATGTACCGCAAGATCGAAGGCGGTCTCTCTACTGATGGCAAAGGATTCCTGTTCCCGGTAGAATCGACCGGTATCTATGCGGTCTTCGCTTCCGCAGGAGAGCTTCCCGATGTCGATGCATCGGAGGATGATGAGGTAAGTGCGACTCCCGAGGACGACGAACAAGCAGAAACCGATGATGCCCCTGCGGCTGATGAAGATGACGAAGACAATGGAGACGCAGAGCAGGATTCCGAAGAGGTAGTCGATCTCCCGGAGCCTCCGGCGCAATCACCGACAGCTGCTCCCATCATTTCTGCTTCTTTCCGTGATCTTACAAATCATTGGGCGCTTCCGTACATCTCTACTCTAGCTGCAAACGGACTTGTCGCTGCTACGCCGGTCTATGCTCCCGACAAGCCGGCGACTCGCGCCGAACTCGCCAAGCTGATCGCCGAATATCGCTTTTCCGATGAAGAGATCGACCGTTGCATCGAGACCCATATTCCTTCGCCATACGTCCCCATTTTCTTTATCGATGTGCCGCAGCAATCTCCTTATGCAAAATACATTTGCGCGATCGCGGTCGCCAAGATCACCACAGGGCTCAAAGACGGCAGCTTTGCCCCTGATGCCACGCTTTCTCGTGCCGAAGCGCTCAAGCTTCTCTATTCCGCGCAAGAAGAGAACGCTTCGCCCGATGTGTCGCCGCCACCCTTCGAAGATGTTACCGTGACCGATTGGTTTTATGCCGCCGTCGCTCGCGCAGTGGCAGAAGGAGTCGCGGACGGATTTACCATTCAGAGTGCGGACGACGGGTTGCAGATCCTCGCCGAACGCGTCAACAACAACGAACGCAGCGACAATGCCCTGATCGTCCAAAAGATCCTGCAATCGATCGGCTTCTACAATGGTGAGCTGGACGGCGTGATTTCTGCCGCTGTGACCCAATCGATCCTGCTCTATCAACTGAGCAAAGGCATCATCAAAACCCCTCAAGACCCGACAGCCGGCAATATCGGTCCGGCAACGATCGCCGCACTCAACGCCGAAACCGTGCAAGAAAATATCAAGGTCCGGCGTTTATTTAGACCTCACGAAATGGTGACACGCGCGGAGGTGGCAAAGTTTGCCGTACTGATCCTTGGGCTTGAAGCGCAGTAATACTCCTCCGCTTTCCAAATCCCAGGTAATTTCAGATCTGCTTTGGTAATTCTCTGGCAAATTTGGCGAAGTCCGTACGGATTATGCACTTTTTGTTGCCAAAGGTGTGTCATCCGCCGCATTTTGACTTTAGGAGTCAAAAATGCTAAAATAAACAGATATAAAAAACCGCGATGTCCATGCGCCGCAAAATGATCCACAGGCAGCAGCTTGAGCAAGACCGAGCGTTTACGCTCAATCCGATCCCGATTTTGATCATTGTCGGACTTTTGCTACTGACGATACCCGTGATCTCGTATTTTTCCTACCAACGCTACGAGCGGTACAACGAGCTTTCGGAGGAGACGACTCGACTCGTCTGCGAATTATGGACGATCGCCCAAGGCGAAACCCTCAACACCTATACTTCTTTCGGAAAGGCAAGTGCGCGCGCAGTCTCGACTCAAAAAGCGATCCTCAACAAAAAGTTTGCCGATGAACCGCAATTGGCAGAAGCGATCCAAACGACCGTGCTCACAAAACGATCCTTTCAAAAATCCGTAGAGGAGCGAGCGGAATACGTCTGCGGCGCTCAAAAAAGACATATCGAGACGTTCTTCAACATACTCGAAGAATTGTAGATCCGATCTTTGATTTTCCCCGAGCAAGCGGCACACGAGCTAAAGTGCGGGAAAGTTTTTAGGAAACACTGATACATTCCGAAAAACTGTGTCAGTTGCACCAAGATCCACTCACCGTCCCTTAGCGATCGGGACGACTCGTTCTGATTTTGACTAGTTTTCTTGTCTTTCGAAATTTTGCCAGTGTTTCCGGTTCCGAGTGCAACAAAATTGGAACGGAATGAGGGGAAGTTGGACGCAGGTTTTGTTGGCAAATCCGCGATTTTTCGCGTTTCCAATATCTGATGGGCGATTTATTGATGATTTTGTGTACATAAAAAGTGTACACAACGTACAAAAATAAATTCAAAAATCGAGGAGAAATTGAAATACAATATTTCTGGAAAATAAAAAGTCGAATTATGTACAAAATTATTGACATTTTGTGCAAACATGAGGAACACTTTGAAATGATTTTTCAGCTTTTCTTTTTCCCTTTTTTCCCATGGAAACATCTTTCGCTACCGTGTTCGGCGTCGATACCCTTTGGGTCGTTGTCGCTGCGGCATTGGTCTTCTTTATGCAAGCGGGCTTTGCCATGCTTGAGGCCGGGTTTACTCGTGCACGGAGTGCCATCAACGTTTTGATGAAAAACCTGATGGACGTTTCGTTCGGAATGATCGGATATTACCTGATCGGTTTTACCTTTATGTTCGGAACCGGCGCCTTTATCGGTTCGGGTGGGTTCGGGATCGAAGGGATCGCAGATCCGACCGGCGGAAACTATTCCGTGTATGCCGCCTTTTTCTTTCAAGCCGCTTTTGCCGCAACGGCAGCGACGATCGTTTCCGGCGCCATCGCCGAACGTGCCAAGTTTTATTCGTATGTTTTTATTTCCATTGCGATTACGGTCTTTATCTATCCCGTTGTCGGACACTGGGTCTGGGGTAAGGGCTGGCTTTCAACTATGGCGACACCGTTTACAGACTTCGCAGGGAGTACCGTCGTCCACTCGGTCGGCGGATGGGCGGCGCTCGTTGCCGCGATCGTCATCGGTCCGCGTATCGGACGCTTTGACAAAAAAGGGAGAAACGGCGAATTCGATGGTCACAACATCCCGATCGCCGCTCTCGGTACATTTATCCTCTGGTTTGGCTGGTATGGCTTTAATGCCGGCTCGAATCTGACGATCTCTTCTGTCGATGCTGCAAACGCAGTCGGGCTGATCG
>CAZYXI010000028.1:0-9047 GCA_964651215.1 uncultured Candidatus Peribacteria bacterium | reverse complement strand
TCTATACCAACCGCGAGATCGGGATCTCAGAAGTCGAATTCCCTTCCGAAGAAACCGACTTGGTGGTGGATTGTCTGCTCGGCTACGGCGCCAATGGCTCGCCGGACGAACGCATCGCCGATCTCCTGATCGTGGCGAATGCACTTGGCGTGCCAAAGCTCGCAATCGACTTTCCGACCGGCTTCGAACCGAAGAGCGGTTTTTGGTCGACGCCGTGTTTTGCCAATGCGACGGTCTTGACCCTCGCTTTGCCCAAAGAGCATATGCAAGACAATGCCCGCATCAAAGAGGTCTTTGTCGGCGATATCGGTATTCCGACAGAACTCTACGAACGCATGGGCATTACCGATATTCCGCTGTTTGCCAATACGTCGTATGTCCGCGTGAGCTGACTGTTATTTGTGTTGACGAGTATTCGACAAGGGGAATCGGACATAACCCTTGACATTTTAGAATATGAGGATTTAGATGAAGTCCTGTTTTATACATTATGAAAAAGCCAACACTTCGTGAAAATGCCATAGGTGTATTTACAGCAGCAGCACTAGCCTTGGCAGCTACAGATAGTCACGCAGATCAAGTCGATAGAAGTATCTCATTAACTTTTGCAACTGTCCCATCCGATGCTACTGAATGTATACCACTTGATAGTGCCGGTTATATAGATGAAAATTTAAAAAGACTTTTAAGAGCAATAGGAGTTAGTGAAGTCACACGTGATCAATATAAAAGTATAATTGGAATATGTAAGTAAATACGATTTAAAAAATCAGTTACTACATTGGTAGTTTCACATTCTCTGAAATATATATTACCGAAACCGGATCATAAATTCTTTCGCATCATCGTTCTCCGGCAGTCCTGACGGATTCGCCTTTTGCAATATCAAAGAGCCGTTATCGCCATATTCCGGTGCGGCAAATTCGAGCGTGGCAGAGAATGAAACGAAGTCTTCCGTCATCCATTCGCCGTCGGCGGTCGCTTGCGTTTCGGCGATGATCAGTCCGTCCCAATCGGTCAAAATGACGGGAAACTCTCCTTCAAAAAACCAAGAACCCCGTGCCTCGCCGCTGATCGTCAGCGGACTGGTGATCACGTCATCCGGCTGAGGATTTTGTACGATGATCTGTTCATCCGTGTTTTGGACATCAGAAAACTCACAAGTATATGCGCACATTTCGATGCAACCTTCGGCGTCGGAAGGACATGCCGAACCGCATTCGTCAAATGTTCCACCGCGTTCTTCACAGTCCGCTTCGAGTTGTACCAAAGAGATGTTCGGCTTCATCGAGTAGACGAGTTTGTCATCGTATTCGACATATTTGATATCACCCTGACTTACAGGAGAAGCAGTCGGAACTGCCTTGTCTATAGTCGGTGCGGTTGCCTGATCCATGAGGACGTACGTGATGATGACAATCGCCACCAGTCCGATAATGGCAAAGGTGATGAGGTGTTTTTTGTTGTCTTTCATGGGACGGCAAAAGAGAAATTCTTTGATTCTGTACTCAAAAGTATACTGCCGTTTTGGGAGTGACTGTCAAGAAATGGCTTTTTTTTGAAAATAATTGACTCATGAACAATCACCGATGATGGTTCTGAACATGTTTGTTTAATTGCCGGCGAAGTCTCATGAAAGGGACTCCGCCGCATCTGGTAAACGTCGGAGTCCTCTGGCGAGAGACGGTAAACAAATGAAACGGCGAAGTCTTCAATATGAAGAGCTTCGCCGTTTTGGATTCATTTTGGAGATGAAGCTTACTCCGGCACGTTGCCGTCGTCATCGCTTTCGTCACCGGCTTGATCACCGGTTTCGACATCGACATCCGCTTCGATATCGACTCCTTCATCGATCCTGTTGACGAAATCATCGTAGGCGTTCGAGATGGCATTTTCCATGACACCGAAAGCGTTATTGAGTTCTTCGAGTCCTGCTGTCGCCGCCGCTTGAGCGTCATCGAGTTCTTCGGCAGTCGCATCTTGCAAGCGCTGAAAATCGGCACCAAACGCGTCCATTTGAGTGTTGAACGCGGCGACCGCCTCGGCGGTTTCGGCGCTGACATCTTCTCCCATTTCATCAAGACGGGCTTGCGCCGCCATCACTCCGGCTTGCAATTCGTTATATTGTTCGAGAATATCGGCTTCAAATTCGGCGCGGGTATCGACCGTGGTCGCATCTTCGGTCTGTTCGATCTCACCGTCGACATCGGCATCGATTTCGCCGCCGTCTTGCTCGGCACACGCCGCAAATAGCAGGATAAAGACTGAGAGTACGATGGCGATCGACAATCTGCGAAGAGCTGAAAGTGTCAATAAATGGCTCATGGAAAAGAAAAAAGAAATCAGAAACAGAGGAACAGAAATCACCAATGCTTCGCACGGAACCTTAGCAAATCCAATTTGGAAAGCAAGTGAAAATCAAAAAATGTTAATCATCCCGCTTCAAGATCGCCATAAAAGCCTCTTGCGGCAGTTCGATCTTGCCCATCGCCTTCATGCGCTTTTTGCCGGCTTTCTGTTTTTTGAGGAGTTTGTTCTTGCGCGAGACATCACCGCCATAGAGACCCGCAGTGACATCCTTGCGGTACGCAGGGATCGTCTCACGCGCGACGATGCGACCGCCGATCGCCGCTTGCAATGCAATCGGAAAATTGGCGCGCGGGATCACATCCTTGAGTTTGGTACAGATCGGAGCACCGACATGACGCGCTTCGCTGATATGGACCATTTGCGAGAGACTGTCGATGCGATCGCCGGCAACAAGGATGTCGAGCTTGACAAGCTGTCCGCTGCGGAATTCGAGAAACTCGGAAGACATCGAAGCATAGCCTGATGAAGAACTTTTGAGCCGGTCATGCATATCGGTGATCACGGATGAAAGCGGCATCTCAAAGGTCAAAAGCACGCGCGACTCATCGAGGTGTTGCATGTTTTTAAAACTCCCCCGCCGTTTCGTGCAGAGATCCATCGCGGCACCGACGCTTTCCTTGGGAGTGATGATCTCGACGCGGGTCCAAGGTTCCATGATCTCTTTGATGTGGGACGGGTCGGGCAGATTGGCGGCAGAAGAGATGCGGATCTTTTCTCCGTCATTCTTGATGATATCATAAGGAACACTCGGAGCGGTGACGATGAGATCCAAGTCGAATTCGCGCTCGAGCCGCTCTTGGATGATCTCGAGATGAAGCATGCCAAGGAGCCCGGTGCGATAGCCGTTCCCGAGTGCCGGAGAATGCTCCGGTTCGAAAACAAGGGCGGCATCGGAGAGAGAAAGCTTTTCGAGGGCATCACGCAATTGTGAAAAATCATCCGCTTCGGTCGGAAAGATGCCGGCAAAGAGCATCGGGCGGACGATACGGAATCCCGGAAGCGGCTCTGCGGTCTCGCACGATGCACCGAGATACAAGGTATCACCGACCCGTGCTTCACGCGTGGATTTGAGTCCGGTGACGACATAACCGAACTCGCCGGTAAAGAGACTGGGCTGCGGATCAAAATTGGGACGGAAAGAGCCACATTCGAGCACTTCGATATCGGTCTTGGTCCCCAAAAACCGTGCTTTGGCGCGCTTGTCGATCTGTCCGCTAAACACCCTGACATACGCCACCACCCCGCGATACGGATCGAAAACGGAGTCGAAGACGAGTGCTTTTGTCGCGTGTTCATCGGCTTGCAAGATCGCGGCATCATCGCCTTCCACGAGCTTGGCGATCCCCTTTGGCGAAGGAAACCTCTCAACGATCGCGTCGAGGATCTGGTCGACATTCTCACCGGTTTTGGCAGAGACAAAGATCATTTCGTCCCGACCGATCCCGATGGCATTTTCGATCTCGGTCGCGACACGGTCGACATCGGCTGCCGGCAGGTCGATCTTGTTGAGTACCGGGATGATCGCAAGATTGTGCTCGAGAGCGGAATAGAGATTGGCAAGCGTCTGCGCCTCGATCCCCTGCGTCGAATCGACGACCAAGATCGCGCCCTCCACCGCCGCCAGACTGCGTGAGACTTCAAATGAAAAATCGACATGTCCGGGAGTATCGATCAGATTGAGGATACAGCCCTTCCAATCCATGCGCACCGGCTGCAATTTGATGGTGATCCCCCGTTCGCGCTCAAGCTCCATACCATCAAGCAGTTGTGCTTTCATATCACGTTTTTCGACGGTGCCGGTGATCTCGAGCATGCGATCGGCAAGGGTACTTTTGCCGTGATCGATATGAGCGATGATACAAAAATTGCGGATGTCAGACATAGGGTGGTGATGCAAAAGCGGAAATTACTCGGGCAAAGCGGAAAGCAGCATTTCCCAAAAAGACTCGATGGAGACGCCTTCGTCTCGCGTCAACGAACCGGGAAGCGAAATATCGGCGATCGCCCGATACCGCTGATTGCGCTCCGCGAGTAGTCGTGGATAACAGCGACTGAGAGCAGCGACGGTCGACTCACCCTCTTTTTGATCAAAGATATCTCCCCAGATGACCGGCTTGGGATTGGCAAAAAAATCATTGATCATCATCTGCAGACTGCTCGAGGGAACCCGAAACTCGACGACGAGAGCGTTTTTCTTCAGATCATCGAGGATGGTTTGCTCCAAATAGATGACGCTGCCGGTGGTATCGATGATGGTATTTTCGGTTGATTCGAAATCCTGTTTCATCACTTCGCCTTCGACTTCGAGATAGTATTGTTGCTTTTTGGGATAATCGACATCGTCCGGATGCTTCATCCAGCTCGCGATATCGGTGACCCCTTCGAGCCCCAATTTGCGAGCGATCTCGGTGTCGACTTCATGCACATAAAATCCCTTTACCTGCTGCAATTGGGTAGCACGAAAACTTTTCCCGATATTGGACATGCCGACAAAAGCGATGCGAAGTTTGTTCTGTTGCTCGAGATTTTCGAATTCGCTGCGCGTCAGAAGCATGAGGGGATGAATGGAGAGAATTGCCAAAAGCCTAAACTATGTCGCGATATTGGTCAATGTCAGCCACAGAAGAAACTTTGATTTGTCAAAACATAGAGAGCACGGCACAATCTTCTTTGACGATTTTTCTTCCCTTTCCATGATGTACGTTTCCACCAGAGACGGTTCGCCGGCAGTCTCTCTGCCGCAAGCGATTTTGACGGGACTGACGCCGGACGGTGGCTTGTATTTCCCAGAGCGCTTGCCGCAGATCTCGAGTACCGAGCGGAAGCGCCATATCGAATCGAGTTATGCCGAGATCGCCGCGGATGTGTTTGCGCGCTTTTCTCCGGATTTTTCTCCGGAAGAGATCCGCCTCATGACCGAGTCCGCCTATGCCGCTGCGGCGTTTCCCGATCGAGCGGTCGCTCCGGTACGAAAACTCGATGATGATCTGTTTGTGCTCGAACTCTTTGGAGGACCGACCGGGGCGTTCAAGGATTTTGCGTTGCAGTTTTTGCCGCGGGCGATGTCGCTGTCGGCACAAAAACTGGATGCCGGTGAAATCTGTATTCTCGTAGCGACTTCGGGTGATACCGGTGGCGCGGCGCTTGCCGGTTTTGCCGATGTGAAGCAGATGCACTTGGTGACGTTTTTTCCGCGCAATGGCGTTTCACCATTGCAGCAAGCGCAAATGCAATGTGCACCGGGCGACAATGTCGCCGCGGTCGAAGTGGAGGGTGATTTTGATGGAGCACAAAAAGCGGTAAAAGAGATCTTTTTGGATCGGCAATTCGCACAAGAACTTTTCTCGCAATCGGGCATCCGTCTCTCGTCAGCGAATTCGATCAATATCGGTCGCTTGCTCCCGCAGATCTGGTATGTATTTGCCGCGCACGCCCAAATGGTTAAAAATGCGAAAATCGGACTCGACGAGCCGGTCGATATGATCGTTCCGAGCGGAAACATGGGCGATGTCTTTGCCGCCTATCTTGCGAAACAAATGGGCTTGCCGATCGGCAAACTCGTCGTTGCAAATAATCCGAACGATTCGTCTGCGCGGTTTATCGAAAGCGGGACCTTTGATGTGCGAAGCCGAAGCACCGCCAAAACCATTTCACCGGCGATGGATATTCTGCGCGCCAGCAATCTCGAACGCCTGCTCTATCTCGCCACCGATCGCGATAGCGGCAAAGTGCGCTTGTGGATGGAAGAACTGGCACGTGAAGGAAAGTTTAGTATTGATGATGCCACGCTCACGCGCATCCGATCCGACTTTGAAGGCGTGTCCGTTTCCGATGAAGAAACGCGCCGGACCATCGCCGAAACATTTGCAGAATTTGACTATCTGCTCGATCCTCACACCGCCGTCGGGATGAATGCCTATCATCGATCTGCTTCGCTCAGGGATTCACCGAACAAAAAACTTTTGTTCTCCACCGCTCATTACGCCAAGTTCGGCAAAACGGTGTTTGCGGCACTGTTTCCCGATCGTGAAATTCCCGATGATGAAGTCGCGGTGCTCCATGCCATCGCCCAAACCGCGACTGATCCGCGGATCCCCGAGCAATTCTTTGCCGTCTTGCAGGCACATAATATCCATGATGTCTCTTGCCTGGGCACGAGCACGGCGATGAAAGAAATCTTGCAAAAAATCCTCAAGCGTTGAAAGCTTTTTTCTGGATCTGTATAAAAAACTTGAGAAATCGGATGGGATTCTATCCGAAAAAATGCTACGATGTGGATGTGATGAAACTCCAAAAACTTTTGCTGCTTCCGGCGCTCTGCCTGCTCCTTTTTCCGACACCGATTTTGGCTGCCGGTGCGTCTCCGACGACCGCTCCCGCCAATACTCCTCAGATCAATGAGCAATCGCTCCTGAGCACCCTTTCGGAGGTCCAAAGCCAAAAGCAGATCTTGCTCGCGGCTCAGATCGAACTCAGGCAATTGGAAGAAAAGGGTCCGCCCACCGGAGAAGAGGTCGAAGCTTTGGCGAGCGAACTGACATCGCTTGAAGAAAAACTTGTCACGCTCAAGCAGACCGAAGAGCCCGATTTGAACGCGATCGCGGCACTCGAAGAGCAAGTCGCGGCTCAGCAATTCGAGCTCGAACAAGCGACACAAGTCTTTCAGGAACGAGTCGAACTCCATCGTCAATCCATCTTGCAACTCAAGGACAAGATCGCAAATACCGAAGCGGAGATCGACAAATTGATCGAACTCGCCAAAACCCAGGCGATGGATTTTTTACTCAGGATCGGTCTCTTTCTCGTCTTTTTGGTGATCCTGCTCGCCCTCAGGCATATCTCGGGCAAGATGATCCGCCGCTATTCCGGCAAAATGCCTTTGCAGCGCGAACGCGCACTCGTGCGCATCAACAAGATCATCTTTGATATTCTCATCACCGTTTCGATCATCGTCGCACTCTTTTCGCAAGTCCTGAGTTTTCTCCCCTTTGTCGCAATCCTCGGTACGGCACTCGCTTTTGCCATGCGCGATATCATCAGCTCGTTCATCGCATGGTTTATCATCGGTACCGAACAGGGCTACAAGATCGGTGACCTCATCCAGACCGGCGATCTGCGCGGTCGCGTGCTCGAAGTCCATCCCCTACTCACCGTCGTGCGTCAGACGGGACTCCGCGGAGACACCGGTCGCATCGTTTCGTTTCCGAACAAATATATCTTCGAACAAGAAGTGCAGAATTTTTCCAAGATGTATCGCTTCATCTATATCATGGTCAATTTTATCCTCGACCGCGATTCGGATATCGATGCGGCGAAAGAGCTTTTGAAGAGCACGATCCTCGAAGCGACCAAGCACGATCACGAAGAAGCGAAGAAAAACCTCCCCAATCTGCAATCGCGCTTCAGCCTGACGGCGAACCACATCGAACCGCAGATCTTTATCGAACCGGATCCGCGCGGTATCCTGCTGCGCGGTAAATATTTTTGCCGACTCGAAAACCGTCACAAGAGCCGTTCTGATATTACGGAACTGTTTTTCCGTCGTGTGCAAAAGGCGGATAATGTCAATCTCCGCTTTGTAGAATTTGGTGATGACGGTCAGGACAAACTGATGATCGATACGGTGAATTTTTAAATCTCCCGATGTGGATCACTTGCACCGCAAGTTGGTTTTTGCGTAGGATTGTGGGTACAATTTTTTTACTGTAATTGCGCAATGGAGTTTGATGAGAATGTGATCGAAACCGAGGCAAAGCGTCTGGAAGCAAAACTCCGGGTATTCGAATATACGTTGGAAGATTGTGCCGCACTCGCGCCGATCACCTTGGAGATCAATCGGCTCAAACGCGAAAAAAACGCAGTCATCCTCGCCCACTCATACCAGACGCCGGATATCGTTTTTGGTGTCGCCGACCATGTCGGTGATTCGTACGGGCTCGCTGTCGCGGCAAGCAAGACCGATGCCGAGATCATCGTTTTTGCCTCCGTGCTCTTTATGGGAGAAACGGCGAAGATCTTGAACCCCGACAAGACGGTGCTCGTCCCGACTCGCGCCGGATGCAGCCTGGCGGATTCGATCACCGGTGATGATGTCCGAGTGCTCCGCAAGCAGCATCCTCACGCCGGATTCGTGGCGTATGTCAATACTTCTGCCGATGTCAAAGCGGCGGTCGACAGTTGTTGCACAAGCAGCAACGCTCTCAAGATCATCGAAGCGATGCCGCAACAAGACATCGTGTTTTTGCCGGATCTGTTGATGGGAAAGAATCTGCAAAAACAGACAACAAAAAACCTGATCCTCTGGAACGGGACCTGTATCGTGCACGAAAAGTTTTCCCCCAAAGAACTAGGCGAAGTCAGAAGTGAATATCCAAAGGCGGAGATCCTTGTCCATCCCGAATGTGAGACCGATATCACCGCCGGAGCCGATTTTGTCGGGAGTACGGAACAGATGCTGCGACATATGGAATCTTCACCGGAACAAGAGTTTATGCTCGTGACCGAATGTGGACTCGCCGATCGCGCCCGCGAAGAGATTCCGAACAAAACGATCGTCGGCACGTGTCATCTTTGTCCGTATATGAAGGAGATCCGCTTACAGCAGATCTTGCAAGCACTCAAGGATCCGCGCCCAAATCAGATCGTCAGTTTGGAATCCGATATCCTGACCGGAGCAA
>CAZYXI010000027.1:0-9235 GCA_964651215.1 uncultured Candidatus Peribacteria bacterium | reverse complement strand
GCGATGGAAGCGTCTATATCCTTCCTATCGATGGTGGTGCGCCAAGTGACAAGTTTATCGCGGAATTCTTCCCCGATAGTCTTGCTGTCGCCGATTTGGACAGTTTCTCTTATGACTTTCTTATCGGCCCCGGCGGAACCGCTGCCGATGAGAACGAGTTTTATCTAAATGTTTACGCCAACTTTGGCGAGTCTGATGATGACAAGTTTTACGATTGCCGCTACAACATCGTGCCGACCACCGGCTCGACCGCCGCTTGGACCACCGTCACCTTCGATCCGACTCAGTCGTATCCGGTAACGACACGAGGATCATCTCCGTACACATGCCCTTCTGTTCCGGCAGATATGGATCTCTCAAGTCCGGGATCGAACATCCGCGTCTTTGCGCTTAATGTCGGTGATACTTCGGCAAACGACGCCGGGCTCGACGGGTATTATGACAATGTCGTCGTGGACATCGACGGTGATACCACCACTTACGATCTTGATCCGGTCCCAGTAGCAACCACCAAAGAAGATTGCAAAAATGGCGGCTGGGAAACCTATGGCTTCAAAAACCAAGGACAATGCATCCGCTTTGTGAATACCGGAAAAGACAGCAGGTAGTCTTCTTTCCGCAATAAAAAAACGGCTCTCCGCGATTAGTTCCGGAGAGTCGTTTTTGGTTGGTGATTTTTTCTACAACCCTTTCACCAAATACGTCCCATCATCGACAAAGCCGCGCTTGCGGTAATAGTCCTTGACGCCGATGCCGGCGATGACAGCGAGCTTTTGGTAGCCGGCTTCCTTGGCGATCCGTTCCGCTTCCGCGAGCAATCTGCCGCCAAAACCGATGTGCTGCGCTTCGGTGTTTGCCTTGCCGCCGACCGGCATCGCCGCGCCAAAAGTGTGGAGTTCGCGCACGATGGCGGCGTTTTGTAACGCGCGAAAGACCGGTTTGTTCCCTGGGTTTGGCAAGAACAAGCGCAAAAGCGAGAGCAGTGTTTCGTCCGCAAGTTCGAAGCTCAAAAACCGCTCCGCTCCGGATGCTGTCTCGTACGATTTTTTTACAAGACGCGCTTCGTCTGCCGGAAAAATTTCCCCTTTGATCTCGCGACAGCGGATGCAGCGACAACGTTCGCCGCGCTGTGCCATTTTTTCTTGCAAGAGTTGGCGCAGATTCGTCACCTTGCTGCCACCAAGGATCGCCGTGCCGGGAATATCGCGCACAAGGCGTGATATGCGTACCCAGGGCGGCGTTAGCTTTTTCATTTCCAGTAAAACCGCTTCGAGTACGTCTTCCGGGTATGGTTCGTATTTTCCGTGCTTATACCAATCCGCCAACTCGCTGAACGGCACGACCGCGCAGGGGTAGATCTTGACGAGATCGGGGCGGAAATCGGGATGCTCCATCATCTCCCGGTAGTTGGCGATGTCTTTTTCCGGTGTCGAAAACGGCAAACCCGGCATGACGTGATAACAGATCTTAAAGCCGGCTTCGCGCAGCAAGCGTGTGCCGCGAGCGACTTCTGCCCTCGTCTGGATGCGCTTTGTCTTGCGAGTGATGCTGTCATCGAGCGTCTGCACGCCGATCTCTACACGCGTACAACCGAGGCGGCGGAATTCTTTTACTTCTTCGGGAGTGATGCTGCCGGGGCGGGTTTCGAGTGTGAGTCCGACGACGCGATGCTGCGCCTGCTCATTCCGTTTTTGCGCGGTCGCCAACGTATTCCATTTTCCGGCCGCATCTTCATTAAAAGCGCGATAGCAGCGCGTGACAAAGCGGGTGCGGTCACTTTTTTTCAGATCCGAAAAGGTGCCGCCTTGCACGATCAGTTCGCATTTTTCCGCCGAATGTCCGGTTTTTTTGAGGGCGGCAAGTCGGCGCGAGATCTGTACAAACGGATCGAATCCGGCAAGCAGGGCGCGCATGGCACCCGGTTCGCTACTCAAATAGCTCTTTGGCATCACGAGTTCGCCGGACTTTTGATAGCGTTTCGGGACGGCTTGGGCACCGTATTTTTTTTCGGTATCAAGCTGAAATAGGGTCTTGCCTTGCGCATTGGCGCGTTCGCTCGGACAATAGACACAGGCGCTTTTGCATGGTGCCGGCGGCAACAATACCGAAACGGGCGCAATGCCCGAAAGCGTGCGGATGCCGCGTTTGCGAAACAACGTGGCAAGGATAGGATCGAGCGCGAGCTCCCCTTGCTCGACCAAAGCCTCATAGGCGGCGGTCAGATGCGCATCGGGGAAGGTGTTGATGCCGTATTTGCGGCAAACGCTATTTTTGATCCGGTACAAATCGGTCTTGCTACTCGCTTGCTCGGCGGCGGCTTTGCGCACCACATCGTAGGCTGCCTGTGAAGGAGGGGTCAAAATCGGCACAGCTGCAAAAAACGCCTTTTACCTTAGCGCATCTTTCCAAAATCACAAATGCGAGTTCGTTACTCCGTTTCGGCCGGGATTCCGAAATCTACGGAAGGAAGTGGCGATAGCGGACTGGAATGGAGCAGACTGCCATATTCTGATACTGCCGCCGTACTTTGGACAGGCTCGGCTTCTGATGTAGCTGGAGTATCGGTGCTTTCGGCTACGGACAATTCTGACTCTTCCGGGCTCGGTACGGGGGATGGCGAGACGATCGGCAGCGGAGAAGGGGAGATGTCTGTCGCAGGGCTTACTTCGGTCTCTGTCGTTGTTTCATCGGACGTCGGTGCAGGAGTGACTTCCAAAACAGGTTCCGGTGAAGGAGCTTCTGTTGGGGTTTCAAGAGGGCTTGCTTCCGGTGTGTCGCTGTCGGTCGGCGCTGCGGGGTGAGCGATGTATTCGCCTTGGGTCGAGGCAAATGCCCGGTCGCGCTCCTCTCCCAGGATCAGAATGATCTTCTCGTCCACCATGCTCATCAATTCATCGGGGACCCGATTTTTGATTTCCATCAAGAGCGTAAGTTGTTCGGCGGAGTTGTCGATTTTGCTCAAATGGGCGCGCAGGGTGTTTGCTTGTCCGATCGGGCTTTCGTACTTTTTGATACTGGTGATGATATCGTAGACCTGATCGGTGGTCGTTCGTGTCGAAGCGACCGGAAAGCCGGGGCGGATAATGCGCGAAGTTTCTTCGACCGTTTCTTTTTCGAGTGATTCGACGACCGCTCCTTCCATGCCGGCTGCGCTTGAGAGTGCCGAAAGTGCCGCGAGTTGCTCTTGTTTTTCCGCCAAAATATCCGCAGTATCTGCGGGCTCGACCGCCACCTCCGACTCGGCTTCGACGTCCTTGCTGTTTTCACGGATGATCTCTTCGGCAAGGGGGATGTTGCCGGATTGCGCAAGACGACGCGCCTCCCAAAGTCGTTCCGTACGGCGTTCTTCCGCGGCTACTGCCGCCGGTTTTTGCTCCAGTTCGAATTTGAGGTCTTCGATGGTCTTTTTGGCGACAAAGAGCGGTGAGTCCGGCAATACGATACTGAGGGTCTTTTCGGCGGAAGCGAGGAGGGCGATCGTCTCATCATGATGGTTTTGCGCGATCCTCCGTACCTCCGCAGCGAATTGGTCTAAGGGATCGGTCGCATCGGCATTGACCGAAAGTTCGGCAAGGGCGTCAAAAAATTTGCTTTCGAGATCAAAGACGACATCATCGGCATTGGTGCCAAACGGCGACACAAAACGCTCTCTGAGAGAGGCGACGCGATTTTCCGATTGCAATCGTTGTGCCTGCATCTTTTCTTTGAGCAGGGCGCTGATGATGACATCATCAGCGGCGAAATTGTCGATGATCCATGCGTCTTGATATGCTTCGGCTTGGATAGGGAGCATTCCCGAATTAAAGTTGCCGCGTTGCAAAAACTCCTTTCCTTCCGACAAAAAGGCACGGATGCCATCGCTGACGAGGTACGCGGAACGCTCCCAGACCCGGATCGATCTGCCGCTCTTGGAAACGGCGATATCAAGCGCACCACCGGAATCCATCACCACCGTATTGTCGGGATTCAGCGCCACCACAAAACGAGAGTAGTCTTCGTCAGTCGCAAAATTCCTCACCCAGATCCGTCCCTCGACGATACTGATACCGACTTCGCCAAGGTCACTCCGCACGGAATGCGGAGCAAGATGGCGGATGATGACGGTCGTGTTTTCGTCGAGTCGGAGACGCGAGTCTTCAAAAAACCTGATCGTTGCGGCGGAATCGTCGGCGGTCGCAATGGTCATACCGGGAGCGAGCGGCAGTTCGGGTGCTACCACCGTCATATCGGCACCATTGTGCAAGATCCGCACTTCGCCGTCAAAATCCGTCAAGAGGGTTTGGTCTGTGGCAAGGGTGGTCGGGCGTGACCCAAAAAAGACGGTGGCGGTCACGAGTGTGATCACGGTCATCACCGAGACGCCTACCTCAAGCGCACGTCGCCACGTCTTGCGCTTGCTGACAAAGATGGGTCGGGGTGTTCTTTCTTTCGCAGTCAGTTGATGACGGAGACGATTGCGAAACGCTTCGGATGGTTTGACTTCGCCGGCGTGCAATCGCAAGCGCGCCTCGAGCTGGTCATGCTCGGCGGCGAATTCTTCCAACAAGCGCTTACGCAGCCCGGCTGCGAAGGTTTTGTCCGGCATGCCGAGGACGCGCCGCATGTGCTCAAAAATGTCGATCACCTCTGGAAAAATCGCAATGAATGCGTATACAGTAACGGATTTGAAGCGATTTTGTTTCGCAAATCCGCTCGACAAAAACTGCGTTTATTGTTTACAAGAATTACCTGATTTTTCCATGGAATCGCGCACTTGCCCCCAATTCCTCTTCGATTCGAAGCAATTGGTTGTATTTTGCGATGCGATCGGTGCGACTGAGAGAACCGGTCTTGATCTGCCCGGTGGCAAGTCCGACCGCCAGATCGGCAATGGTGGCATCTTCCGTTTCCCCGCTGCGATGCGAAATGATCGTCGTCCAGCCGGCTGCTTGCGCCATTTTGACAGCGGCGATCGTTTCGCTCACCGTTCCGATCTGATTCAGTTTGATGAGGACGGAATTTTGCGATTTTTGTTCGATGCCTTGTGCGATACGCTTCGGATTTGTTACAAACAGATCATCGCCCACAAGCTGGATCTTGTCGCCGATTTTTGCCGTCAACTCCGCAAAGCCCGTCCAGTCGTCTTCGGCAAGCCCGTCTTCGATCGAGACGATCTGCGGAAAGCGTGCGACCAGCCCTTCAAAATATGCGATCAGTTCGGCGGAACTTTTTTCTCCTTCCAATTTGTAGACACCGTTTTTATAAAACTCCGACGCCGCGACGTCCATGGCGATGTCGATTTTTCCGGCATGTCCGGCGGCTTCGATCGCCTCGAGCAAGACTTCGATGGCGGCGGCATTATTCTCCAGATGCGGGGCAAAACCGCCTTCATCGCCCACCGCTGTCACTTGACCGCGTGATGCGAGGATCTTCTTCAGATGATGGAACGTTTCCGCCCCCATGCGCAGAGCCTCAGAAAAAGACGGTGCCCCGGTCGGACAGATCATAAATTCTTGGATCTCGAGTCCGCTATCGGCGTGAGAACCGCCGTTGATGACATTCATGAGCGGTGTCGGGAGTTCGGTCGGTGCAGGCTTGCCGGCGAGGGTGGCAAAGTGTCGATAAAGCGGTACGCCCTGCGAAATCGCCGCCGCTTTTGCCGCCGCCATCGAGACGCCCAGGATCGCATTCGCGCCGAGCACCGCTTTGTTTTCCGTCCCATCGAGCGCGAGCATGGTGTCATCAAGTTTTTTTTGATCATTCGCATCGATGCCGATCACGGCATCGGCGATTTTCGTATTCACATTTCCCACCGCTTTTCGGACACCTTTTCCCAAATAGCGCGATTTGTCATCGTCACGAAGCTCCAACGCCTCATGGATGCCGGTGCTGGCGCCGGACGGCACGATCGCTCGGGCAAACGAACCATCGACAAGCGTAATCTCTACTTCGACGGTCGGATTGCCGCGTGAATCCAACACTTCGCGACTTTTCAGGGTTTGTATATTTGACATAATGTAAAAATATGTATGCTCATTATAGCAGTAATCAAGCGGTTTTTCTACTGATTTTTCTCTCGACGATGCAACAGGTGCGTGAATTTTTCGACAGCTTGTTCTTGCTGTTGTCCGTGGGTAAACACCGAAAAAACTTGCAAATATCACAAATAATGACGAACATAAATCGACTTTATCCAGACAGATTATCGACATCTCGCTTGATATGGAAGATCCCCTTTCCTCATCGATATGATCTTTTCGCCTTCCCACCGATTTCCGTCATCCGGACAGGAGCCAAATGATATTGGTGTCAACTTTATCGCCCTTGCCGAAAATGCCAATGACGGCATGCTCGTGATCGTCGGTCAGGGGGTCATCGCCTATGCGAATCCCTATGCCGCCAGCATGGTGGGAAAGCGTACGGAAGCGGTGATCGGGAGATCGATCAAAGATTTTTTGCCTGCGGATGAACAAGAACGAGTGGCTTCGATCTTCCATGCTCGTATGCAAGGGAAGCCCGCCCCCGATCGCTATTCG
This sequence comes from uncultured Candidatus Peribacteria bacterium, assembly GCA_964651215.1. Lineage (GTDB taxonomy): Bacteria > Patescibacteriota > Gracilibacteria > CAIRYL01 > JBGSOV01. The sequence continues at coordinate 2,720 of CAZYXI010000027.1, read as the reverse complement.
ACCGTGATCCTGGGGAAATCCACCAAGATTCCCGTAGAGCTGACCGTTGCCAAAACCACTTGGGCAGACGAACCGGCGTCATTCGTCATTATCCGGGATATCCGCTAAGCTTCAGTTTTTCTCTTTATATTCCCAGACGTGGCGCCCGCGGAGGGACTCGAACCCCCAACCAACTGGTTCGAAGCCAGGTACTCTATCCAATTGAGCTACGCGGGCGTGTTCGTCGTCAGCAATTTTTGTTGATTCCAACTGGAATCTGCAAATGGCGTCCCCGGCAGGAGTCGAACCTACGACCTTTTGGACCGCAACCAAACGCTCTATCCACTGAGCTACGGGGACATACAAAGCCGAGTGATTCTGCCAGAGTTCCCGAGCGAATGCAAGCGATATCGCACGGTCTGCTTTTTGACAAAGTGCCGAAAAAAACCAATGCTGCCGATAGCTTTTTCGAAAACCTATGTCAGAGAATAATAGCAAAACGGTCGCGGATTATATTCAAGAGCAACCGCCGGAAAAGCGTGTCCTCCTCGAAAAAGTCCGCGCGGTGATCCTGCGCCATCTTCCCGACGGGTACGAAGAAGTGTTCCGCTGGAATATGATCACTTACGAGATCCCGCTCGAGCGCTATCCGGAAACCTACAACAAGCAGCCGCTGATGTATGCCGCCTTGGCGAGTCAGAAAAATTATTTCTCCCTCTATCTGACCTGCGTGTATTCCGACAAGGCGCAACAAGACAAACTTCGACAAGCGTTTGCAAACATCGGCAAGTCCCCGAACATGGGGAAAAGCTGCATCCGCTTTACGCGACTCGAAGATATCCCTCTCGATGCCATCGGCAAAATAATCGCCGCAACGAGCGTAGACGAACATATTCGACTCTATGAAGCGAGTCGCAAGAAATAATTCTTTATGAGTCCTTTTTCAATTGTTTCCACAAGCCCAGGCGCTGCTTGCTGGCTTTCCAAAATATTTCTCCGTCAAATCCGTTCTGTTTATAAAATGTGATCGCGCCCACATTTTCCTCACTCGGGTAAGTCGTCAGAAACAACTTTTGTACCCCCTTGTTTTGTACCGCTTCTTCAAAGTGCCGTAAAAGCGTACTTGCCAAGCCCTTTCTTCGGAAGTCGGCACGCGTGCCCAGTTTTTGGATATAGGCAGTCTGCGGATCGGCCTGGCTGATAAAGCCGAAGAGCATGCCGATGATCTGGTCTTCGTGCAAAGCGAGAAAACACGTGTCGCCAAAAAAGCGGGCAAGCATCCAATACATACTATCGCGTTCGAGCACCAGGTTTTCACAAGCCTCGACAAATTCCATCACCGCCGGAATGTCGGATTCTTGGAGTGTACGGATTTCGTAGGCGTGATTACTTGTTATTTTCATCCCAGAATTTTCTCAGCGATGCTTCGACGCCTTCCGCATCAAAGCCGTATTTGCGATAGAGGTCGGCGGTGCTACCCGATTCGCCAAAGCGATGCATGCCGATGCGACGGAGTTTGATCGCTGCGCCGTGTTCCGCCATTACTTCGGCGATGGCGCTGCCAAGCCCGTTTTTGACGGAATGGTCTTCGGCGGTCACAACCAGTTTGGTATCGATGATTTCGCGCAAGACACCGGCTTCATCAAGCGGTGAGATGCACGTGACATCCACGATTTTGACGCCGATCTTGTCGGCTTCCAGTTTTTTTGCCGCCGTGAGGGCGCTTGCTACCAACGGTCCGGTTGCAAAGATCGTAATATCCTTGCCTTCGGTGAGCGTCTTCACTTTGCCGATTTCAAACTTGGTACCGGCTTCGTACACGATCGGCACATTCGCTCGTCCGAGGCGCAGATAGACCGGATGCTCGCAGGTGACGGCGTAGCGGACGCAGGCTTTTGTCTCTTCGGCATCGGCGGGACTCAGCACGACCACATTTGGCAATGCACGCATCAGTCCGATGTCTTCGAGTGATTGGTGGGTGGCGCCGTCTTCACCGGTCAAAATACCGGCATGACTGCCGACGAGCACGACCGCTTTTTCGGAAACGGCGACCGAAGTGCGGATCTGGTCGTAAGCACGACCGGTCAAAAAAGTGGCAAAACTGCAGGCAAAGGGTTTTTTGCCGGCAATGGCGAAGCCGGCCGCGGTCGCCACAAGATCTTGCTCCGAAATACCGACATTGAAGGCACGCTCCGGGAATTGTTTTTCAAAATTCTTGGTCTTCGTCGAGCCGCGCAGATCGGCATCGAGCACGACGATCTCGGGATGCTCGTTGCCGAGCTTCAATAATTCTTCGCCGAAAGCGGAACGGGTGGCAATACTCATTTGGTTCGTTCAAATTGATCGGTCAGTTCTTGCATGGCGGCGGCAAATTCGTCGTCGTTCGGGGCGACACCGTGCCAGCCGACTTCGTTTTCCATAAAGCTTACGCCTTTGCCCTTGACCGTATGGGCGACGATGCACACCGGTTTGTCTTCGACTGCGATCGCTTGCTTCAGTGCTCCGTCGATCTGAGCAAAATCATGTCCGTCGATTTCGATCGTCTCCCATTCGAAGGCGCGGAATTTTGCCGCGACATCGCCGATCGGCATGATCTCGTCCGTCGGTCCGTCGATCTGCAAGGTATTGCGATCGACAATGGCGACATAATTTCCGATCTTGTATTTGGCGGCGGTCATCACCGCTTCCCAGATATTGCCTTCTTGTAACTCGCCGTCGCCATGGAGCGAAAACACCTTGTT
>CAZYXI010000026.1:1087-9272 GCA_964651215.1 uncultured Candidatus Peribacteria bacterium | reverse complement strand
AAATATCTTTGTTCCGATCTTTGATTTCGAGTTGCTTCAAGACGACCGATTCGGTTGCGATAGCGGCATGATCGGTGCCCGGAATCCAAAGCGCCGCATCGCCAAGCATGCGATGCCAACGGATCAAAATATCCTGCAAGGTGATAAACATCGAATGTCCGGCGTGCAAGGTTCCCGTCACATTCGGCGGCGGAATCGGAATCGTGTACGGCTTTTTGCTCGGATCATCGGAAGGCTGAAAGGCGCCGCTCGCTTCCCATTTTTGGTAAATATCATCTTCGTGCTGTTTTGGCTGATAGGCTTTGTCCATGGTCAAGAATTTGTCTCGGGGACTTTAGCAAAATCATGCATGAGAGGGAAATGCTGTTTTTTTCCTTCTCAATCCGTGGGGAATAATGTAAGATAGTATTACATTATTAATATTATGAAAAGTAAGATTTTCCATGCAACCAAAAAAGGACAGATCACCTTGCCGGCGGAATGGCGGAAGCGGTTTGATACCGAGTATTTTTTGCTGAAAGAGCACGACGGTATGCTCATTGTCAGTCCGGTCTTTACCGAAAAAGATGAAGTGATTTTTAATGCCGACCGCGACACCGATGGCGAAGAAGTGTCCTTGGAAGATTTTGTCACCGCTCTCAAAAAATCTTTCTAAATCGAGCATGACCGACAAGATCACCAAGGTTCTCCGGAAGACGTCATTGTCCAACAGAAAGCGACTACTCGAGATTTTTGAAAAAGTCGCTGCCGGAAAAGTGGAAGGCTGTGATATTCGACAGATCTCCGGAAGCGAAGACTTGTATCGGATCCGCTCGGGCGAATTTCGGATAATTCTGCGCAAAAGCAAAAATGGCTTTGTCGTCGTAGATGTGCGCAAGCGCGATGATCAGACATATAAGAATCTGTAACAAATCCTCGATTCTTGACTGGATAATTCAAAAATTTTTTGCCAGTCTAACCGTTGCAGAATTTCTCCACTTACCTCATGCAGGTTTCGATCCACAAACTCCGTCCCGAAGTCGAATTGCCGCAGTTTCATACCCCCGGCTCGGTCGGGTTCGACCGTGCTGCCGCCGAAGATGTCATCATCGCGCCGGGCGAGATCGTGATGATCCCGACCGGACTCGTGATCGCCACGCCCCCCGGCTTTGCCCTCATCATCGCCAGTCGCAGCAGTGCGCCGCGCAAATTCGGTATTTCTCCACCGCATGGCATCGGTATCGTCGATCAGGATTATTCCGGTCCCGAAGACGAGATCCGTATTCTGGTGCGAAATTTTACCGCGCAATCCGTCTCGATCCCCAAGGGGACCCGTATTGCGCAGGGGATGTTTGTCCGTGCCGAACAGGCGGAATTTGTCGAAGACGACCTTTCGGACAATGCCAGTCGTGGCGGCTTTGGCAGTACCGGACATTGATTTTATTCTCTATCGATCAGCACAAAGTTTTGCCGTATGAGACTTCCATTTTCCCTCAATCGCAAACCCCCTCAGTCCCCTTTGTTCCACCTCGGCGGACAGGCAGGGGGAGGAAATCACATGTGTTTTTTGTGAAATGAGAAGACGAGCCAGAATCGGTCGGCCGCGCAATTTTGAACGGAAATATTTCCCGAATCGTCTGCTTGCCGCGCAAGGGGTGACAGTGGGCTTGTTTTTGCTGATGATCGCGCGCCTCTTCCAGTTGCAAGTCGTCCAGGGCGAAGAATATTTTGAGCGAGCGATCGCGCAGCGCACAAGCAGTATCGAGATTCCGGCGCGCCGCGGCGAGATCCTCGTCAAAGACAAAGATACCGGTAACCTCATCAAACTCGCCACCAATACGACGCTCGATCTCGTCTATATCGATCCGCTCGTCACCCCGGACAAGCGGCTTGTTGCCGATACGCTCGCACCGATTTTGTATACCGATGAAGATTTTGCCGCCTGCCTCGACGAACCGAAATCGTGCCCCGAAGGCAGCGTGCAATATGTCGAACCGGAAGCGGACGACCTCAATGCAAAGCCGCGCTTCATCCTCCCGAGCAAAGAAGAAGCGACCAAAGCATTTGCCGACAGTATTTTTCGCAAGATCAATCGCGACAAGGTCGATTTTGTGATGCTGGCGAGTGGAGTCGACGATGAAACGCTGACGGCGATCGACACGATGAAACTCTCCGGCATCGGTATTATCCGCGAAAATTCGCTTGTCTACGCCAATCCCACTCAGATCCCGCAAAACCCGAAAGCGCGCACCAAGATCGCCGAACAGTTGACAGAGCTCCTCGATCAACCGACTCAGCAGCTCGCGGACAAAATGGAGCTCAAAGATCTGCGCTATGTCAAAATCGAGAACAAACTCCGCCCCGAGACAACCGAGCAGATCAGCGAGATCAAGGCGCTTTCGCGCGAAGTCTTTGAAAAATCGCGACTCGAGATCATCAGCAAAAAACTCGATCAAGAACCGACACCGGACTATTTTCGCGGTGTGGTGCTGATTCCGGAGCACTGGCGCTACTATCCGGACAACACGCTTGCTTCGCAGATCATCGGTTTTGTCAATCGCGAAGGCAAAGGACAGTACGGTATCGAGGGCAAATTCGACCGACTGCTTTCCGGCAAGAACGGCATGATCGAAAGCCAAAACGATGTCTCCGGCTACGGCATCGATCCGCTCAAAGTCCAAAATGCCGAAGACGGCGTGGATATTGTCCTCACCATCGACCGTGTCATCCAAAAGCGGGTCGAAGATGTGCTCAATGAGGCCACCAAGAAGTTTCAGGCGGATTCCGGTCAGGTGATCGTGATGGAGCCGGCGACCGGTCGCATCTTGGCACTCGCCAATTCACCAGGCTTTAATCCGAACGATTTCGGTGAAGCACTCCTGCTCGAACGCGTTCCGCCGGAAGAAGCAAAAAAGATCTACAAGACCACACCGCTCTTTACCAAAGACGAACACGGCCGCTTTCAGCAAAGTACTTTTGAAGAATACGAAGAACAATGGAAACTGAAGTACGACCCCGAATTCTATGTCTACCGCAATCGGTTGGGTCCCGGCGCCTTCGTCAATCGTACCATTCAAGAGGTCTACGAACCCGGTTCGGTCTTCAAACCCCTTGTGATGGCGATCGGTATCGAAACCGCGGAAGTCACGCCCAATACCACCTACAACGAAGACGGTCCGGTGGAGATCGGTGAGTTTTTGATCAAAACGGCACTCGGCGAATACAACGGCATCCAGTCGATGACAAACGTGCTCGAGACTTCGAGTAATGTCGGTATGGTGTTTGTCGCCTTCAAGCTCGGTAAATCGGTCATGCATAATTTTATCACCGATCGCTTTGGCTTTGGACAGTACACCGATATTGCTCTTGCCGAAGAAGAGCCCGGTACCGTCCGTCCCAAAAAAGACTGGTCGGACGCGCACTTGGCGACCGCCAGTTTTGGACAAGGTTTGACGGTGACACCGATGCAGATCATGCGGGCGTGGGCGGCACTTGCCAATGGCGGTATTTTGGTGCAACCGATGATCGTAGCGGAAGAGATCTATCCGAATGGCAAAAAAGTTGTTCACGAGCCGCAAGAAATCCGTCGCATCCTTTCGCCCGATACCGCGACCACCATGACGAACATGCTGATCTCGGCGGTCGACAACGGAGTCGCCAGACCGGCACGTATTCCGGGCTACAGCGTTGCCGGAAAAACCGGCACCTCGCAGATCGCCGGCGCCACCGGAAAATACGAAACCGGCGAAGGATCGTTTATCACCTCGTTTGCCGGCTATGCCCCGGCGCACAATCCCAAGTATCTCGTCCTCGTCAAATTCGACCGACCGCGCTATGGAGCAGACAGCACCTGGGGATCGACCACCGCGGCACCGGTCTTTAAGGAGATCATGACCTTTTTGCTCGACTACGGCAATGTGCAGCCGGAGGAAGAATTTTGAGGATTGAAGGAATTATTCGGCAGCCATGGCTCTGTGCCCTCGCGCTTCGAGTACTTGTCCAAAAGTTGGAATCTGCTGTGCAAGGTCGTCCGGAAGTTTTTCAATATCACCAACAATTGTTATGGTGTGAATTCTGACTTCCTTGCCAAGCGTCTGCTCGATAGCAGCTTTAAGACTTTTTTGCAGACCAAATACTGCAAAATCTCTTATTCCGAGTTTCCATAATAATTCAAGCCCTTCACGAAACCTGACTCGCGAAACCATCTGTTGAATCATTTCATTTGAAATATTATCCACCACTCCTCCTGTGACATTAGAAATCATAAGTCCATGACCGGGCTTTGCTTGTAAATTTTGTGCTGCTGCCAAAAATCTTGAGTCTTTGGCTATTGTCGATTTGGCTTTTGGTGAATGGAATCCTGAGCGAGCATTCATCGCTACTGACTTGCCTCTTCTGCCATACATAATTCCTTCTGGCACATAAAGACTACCATCTTCATGTCTAGTTGTAGCCATTACTTGTTGCCCTGGGGCATTATCAAGTCCGATATAACATTCTTCATCCGCATTACTCACAGCCTCCGCCAAATTGGTCGCATTCAAGATTGCTACCAAGCCACTTGGTCTGTTAACTGCAACGAGATCAAGTTCGGTCGCCCTTGGAACAGCAAGACCGCCTAATTGCTGCAAATCAATATTTCCAATTGCTTCAGCTGCACCGAGCAGTCCCAAAGAATGTGGAGCATAAACACCTACTTGGCTTGGTTTGATACCGGTTTTTTTGAGAAATCTTTGATAAAGAGAACGCTGCACCGCAGTGACCAAAAGATGTGTAGAAATATTTCGTGTATCTGCTGCACCTGGTCTTATGATGTCTTCTGCTGTGATTCCGGTTTCCTTGAAATATGGTGCCAGTTGTCGCAAGGATTCATCGTCATCTGACAAATCCGTTCCTAGCCATGCATTATCCGGTACGTTACCTTGTCCACTATGCACAACAGCTAAAGCGAGCAAATCAGGATGCTCTCTCATAAATTGAACTGCCTTCAAATATTCCGCTTCTTGTTGCCCATCATTGTTACTTAGCACATTCATTTTCATCAAAAAAACATTCAACCGCAGATTCTTTCATACTGCGGCTTGCGAGTCAAAAATTTTGCAAAATCTCAGATCATCACGCGGTTTTCGAGCGAACGCGCAAGCGTGATCTCGTCCGCATATTCCACATCGCCGCCGACCGGAATGCCGCGCGCCAGGCGCGTGATCCTCAGATTTGGAAATACGTTTAATCTGCGCTGCAAAAGGGAAGCGGTCGCTTCGCCTTCGAGCGTCGGATTGGTTGCGACGATCACTTCGGTCACATCGCCCGATTGCATGCGCGTGACAAGACTGTCGATTTCGAGGTCTTCGGGGCCGATCCCATCGAGCGGAGCGAGGGCGCCGCCGAGCACATGATAGAGTCCACGAAAAGCGGAAGATTTTTCCACCGCCAAGAGATCGAGTGCGTCTTCCACGACACAGATGATACTGCGATCACGCCGTTCATCTTGACAAATAACACATATATTTTCATCAGAAAAATGCCCGCAGACAGCGCATTTTTGCAGATTGAGACTGACATCCAAAATCGAGTTTCCCAGTTTGCTGCGCATTTCTTCCGGATTGCGCAGCAAAAAAAACGCCAATCGCGCCGCCGTCTTTTGTCCGACGCCCGGCAGCATGCGCAGAGACTCGATCAGGTTTTCGATGGGAACAGGAAGGGAAGGCACGGGCGAAAAAAATATGGTTCGCAAAAGTCTTACACATTTTGCCGCACTTTGCAGCGAGGAACAATTGACATATTCTTAAAAATAAATATAGTTATTTTATCGACCGATGCTCCCTGCTCCGTCTGTTTGGCGTTCTGCCAAGAAAAGACTTTGTGTCCCGACCGGACTTGAGGCATACTATGGCTCGATTCTTTCTTCTTTTCTCAAACTTCCATGTACTCGCTCAACCGCATCCAGATCATCGGACATCTCACCGAAAACCCCGAAGTCAGACAGCTCGGCAACGGCACAAGTGTCTGCGATATCAATATCAAAACCGTCGGTAAAACCGCAAAGGAAAGCGGCGAAGAAGTGATCTTAAGCAGCTATCACACCGTGACCGTTTGGCGCAAACTGGCGGAGATCGTGGGCGATTATTGCCGCGCCGGCAGTCAGATCTATGTTTCCGGTCGCATCAAGACCGAAAGCTGGGAAGCCGACAACGGCCAAAAACGCTACAAGACGAAAGTGATCGCGGACGAGATCATCTTGCTCGATTCCAAAAAAGAAGTCGCAGTATTGCCGGAGACATCACCGCTCGGCGGTGGACTCAATCAAGCCGAAGTCCTCGGAAACCTCACACGCGAACCGGAGATCCGTCAGACGACAAGCGGTCAGACTGTCGCCAATCTCGGCATCGCCACCAACCGCCGCTGGCAAGACAAAAACAGTGGCGAACAAAAAGAAGAGACCGAATTCCATACCGTGGTCGTCTGGGGCGCACTCGCACAAGAAGTCGGCGACAAGATGAAGACCGGCGAAAAGCTCTACGTCCGAGGGCGTTTGCAGACACGCAGTTGGGAAACCCCCGATGGCGAAAAACGCTACGCGACCGAAATCACCGCCGATCATGTTTTGCAACTCGGCGCCAAAAATCCGGAATTTGCCGGAGCTGCCGGTGCACCTGCGGTCCAGCCGCAAAAAGACGAAGACGATCAGCCGACACCGGCGACCGATATTCCCGAGATCAAGTACGAATCGGATATCAAGCCCGAAGACCTCCCGTTCTAATCTCTTATCATGAAAAAACTCTTCTGGATCGATCTGCGTGATTTTGACAAAAAATATCTCACCGCCGCCATCGAAGCCGGCGTAGATGCGATCTACCTCGACCAAGGCAAATCCGAAACGGTGAAAAAACTCGGCAAAGTCACCACCATCGCCGCAGATGGCGATCTGGTGCTTGGCAAAGATGTCGATCATGTCACCATCACCAAGAAGGCGGATGAGGACAAAGTGGTCGCGCACAAAGGCAAGATCCCCGTTATCGTCGAGAATATCGACTGGACGATCATTCCCCTTGAAAACCTGATCTCCAAAACGAGCAATTTGATCCAAATGGTCAAGAACCCCAAAGAGGCGAAGCTGGCTCTCGAGACGATGGAGCGCGGCGCGGATGGCATTGTGCTCCAACCACAATCGGTCAATGATATTATCGAAACCGGCAAGATCGTGCGCGAGATCGGCGCGGAACAATTCGCTTTGGACGTCGCCAAGATCGTCGAGACAAAAGCGGTCTCGATGAGTGATCGTTGCTGCCTGGATACCACTTCGATTCTGCCACCGGGCACAGGGCTCTTGGTCGGGGATTCCGGCAAGGCGATGTTCCTCGTCCACAACGAAAACGTGCAAAGTCCGTTTTGCGCGGCACGACCGTTTCGGGTCAATGCCGGTGCGGTGCATGCCTATGTGCGCCTGCCGAACAATCGCACGAAGTATCTCTGCGAACTGACAACAGGAGACGAAGTGCTCGCCGTCGATCCCCAGGGAAAATCCCAGATCGTGGCGATCGGGCGCAACAAGATCGAACGCCGTCCGATGCTGCTGGTGGTCGCTGAAAACAAAGACGGCAAGCGTGTTTCGCTGGTAATGCAAAACGCTGAGACGATCCGCCTGACGACCCCGAAAGGCAAACCGGCATCGATAACGACGATCAAAATCGGAGACGAAGTGCTCGCCTATTTCGGTGAAGCGACCGGCAGGCATTTCGGCGAAGCGATCAACGAGACGATTCGGGAGCAGTAAAAATCATACGAGAATAAAACCCGGGACAGGCGCAGCGGAAGGGTTTTTAGTCTACCCGACCCCCATTTTGTCGAGAAGGTCTTTGATATAATCACGACCTTTTCCGGTTTTGAGTTCTTTTTCCCTATTGATAGCATCCGAGACTGATTCATATTGTTCGGTATGCAGAACCTTCCAAGGACCTCGAGTGCGTGTCCAGCCTCGCTTTTTTCCCTGCTCATTATTATGTTCCTTGACTCTTTCGACGAAATTCGCCGAATACCCGACATACGTCTTAGATTCCGCATTATAGAGCACGTATACGGTGTACAATTCTTCTCTAAACAACTAATGGTGGCCGGGGGCAGAATTGAACTGCCGACACGAGGATTTTCAGTCCTCTGCTCTACCACTGAGCTACCCGGCCATAAACGATTTGATGAAAGATTTTGA
>CAZYXI010000026.1:0-987 GCA_964651215.1 uncultured Candidatus Peribacteria bacterium | reverse complement strand
GAGAGATCACGAGGCTTTTCCTGTCCTCTGTCCGCCGCGGCGGACTACCCGGCCATAAACGATTTGATGAAAGATTTTGAGAGAGATCACGAGGCTTTTCCTGTCCTCTGTCCGCCGCGGCGGACTACCCGGCCAAAATGCGCCAAACGATTCTGGCGCATTTTGGGAGTTTGTGCAAGTTTTTAGCTTTTGAGAAATGCAAGTGCCTCTTCGTAACTCGCGTCACCATGCACGATCTTTGCCGCAGCCGCGACAAATCTTTCCGGATTGTCATGCTGAAAAGCATTCCTTCCCATCGACAGTCCGGCACAGCCGGCATCCATCGCACCACGGATCATTTGCAAGGTTTCTTCGTCTGACAGTTTCGAGCCGCCGGCGATCAAGACCGGAGCCGGGCAGCCTTCTACCACTTCGCGCATCGTTTCGGGATCACCGGTGTAATAGGTCTTGACGATATCCGCACCGAGTTCGGCGCCGATACGCGCCGCCAGTTTGACCATTTCGACGGATTTTTCGTCGCTCGTCAGTCCTTCACCGCGCGGATACATCATCGCAAGCAGCGGCATTCCCCACTCAATACATTCGACCGCGATCCGTCCGAGGTCTTCGAGCTGCTTCGATTCCGTTTTTGACCCGACATTGATATGGACCGAAACGCCATCGGCACCCATTTTGACCGCATTCTGCACGGTATTGACGATCACTTTGTCATTGGGGTCGGTCGGATTGACACACGTCGAAGCGGAGAGATGCAAGATCAAACCGACATCTTTGCCGTGATGACGATGCCCAAAAAGTGGCAGTCCCAAATGACCGAGCACCGCATTGGCGCCGCCGCTGGCGACCGCATCAACGGTGCGTCCCATATCGACAAGCCCTTTTGCCGGACCGATGGTGACACCATGATCCATGGGGATGACGATCGATTTGCCGGTATTGCGGTCGATGATCCGTTCCATGCGGATCAGTTTGCCCGTGGTTGACATA